>WLQV01000120.1 GCA_009697555.1 Actinomycetota bacterium
CATAAGAGACGTTGAGGGCGACATCGCGTGATCCAAGCTCGCGTCGTTCAAATTCGAAGGGTACTAACGGTGCGGAAGCTGCCATTGCTGCGATGCCACGAGCTTTCATGATTCCTCTTTCGTATTTCCTATTGTTGAGCGGAGCCAGATGTGAAATTAAATAGTGAAGAGAGAGGTGATCTTAACATTGGGGAATTCTTGAGCGATCGCCGCTCTTCCGCCCAATTCTGTCAGTTCCATCACCACCGCGATACTTGAAATTACTCCGCCGGTACGTTGAATCAGTTTGAGAGCGGCCTTCATGGTGCCACCTGTTGCTAATACATCATCAACTAAGAGTGTTTGCACTCCAAAGCCCATTGCATCTTGATGAATCTGCAAAGTATCGGTTCCGTATTCAAGTCCGTAATTCTCAGAGTGCACATGATGGGGGAGTTTGCCGGCTTTACGGATCGGAGCGAAACCCCGATGAGAGTGCGCCGCAACTGCGGCAGCAAAGATAAAGCCACGCGCTTCAATTCCGGTAATCAATTGCGCAGATCGATCGACATCGCTCAAAGCAGCGGTCACAACAGCGAAACCATCGGCATCAGAGATCAGAGGAGTGATGTCTTGAAATTGAATTCCCACTTTGGGGTAATCAGGTATCACACGAATTAACGCTTGTGCCCCCGCTAACGATGCAACCATGTGTCCGAACGGGGAGTTGAACCCCGAAGCCCTTGCGGGCACTAGCACCTCAAGCTAGCGCGTCTGCCAATTCCGCCACCCGGACGAGTACGGCAACGATACCAAGATCGTGCAGTCAGATACAAAATGGGCAAGAATACGAGCATGAGCGCAACGCCACAATCAGTCATCGATGATGCAATTCAAATCTGTCAGGAATTGATCCGCATTCCATCTGTCAATTTTGGTGATGGAAAAGGTGATGAAAAAGCTGTTGCTGAATATGTTCGTAAATCATTAGCCGAAGTGGGAATCGAATCAGAGATTATCGATTCTGCGCCAAATCGTTCCAATGTTGTGGCTCGCATTGCTGGTAGTGATCCACAGCGACCGGGATTAGTTCTCCATGGCCACATCGATGTGGTTCCTGCCGATGCTTCAGACTGGAGTGTTGATCCATTCGGTGGCGTAATCAAGGATGAAATGATCTGGGGGCGCGGTGCAGTAGATATGAAGAACATGGATGCCATGATGTTGGCGATTGTTCGACATTGGGCTCGCACTGGTTATAAGCCACCGCGCAACATTCTCCTCTGCTTCTTCGCAGATGAAGAGGCCGGAAGTATTTATGGCTCTCGCTGGCTGGTAAAGAACCGTCCAGAGATTTTCGCTGGTTACTCTGAAGCTGTCTCAGAAGTCGGTGGCTTCTCGGTCACTGTTGCCGGTGGCAAGCGCCTCTACTTTGTTGAAACTGCCGAAAAGGGAATCCACTGGATGCGACTTGTCGCATCGGGTCAGGCCGGTCACGGCTCGATGATCAATGATGACAATGCAGTTACGCAATTGAGTGAAGCGGTAGCTAAGATCGGTAATCACGTCTGGCCACAGCGCTACACCACAACTGTGAAACATTTATTCCGAGAGATCGCTGCAGCAACTGGAAAGAGTTATGACGAGAAGGATTTTCGTCCACTGCTCTCTGAAATTTCTTCCGTTGCTCGCATGATCGGTGCCACCTTGCAGAACACGGCTAACCCAACTCAATTAGATTCTGGTTACAAAGCAAACGTTATTCCGCAAACTGCTACTGCGGTTATTGATGGTCGCTTCATTCCAGGATTTGAAGATGAACTTAACGAGACGATCCGTGAATTGATTGGCCCACACATTGCAATTGAAACAATCACGCGCGACATTGCGCTGGACAATCCCTTTGAAGGTCCACTTGTAACGGCGATGTGCAAAGCACTTACAAATGAAGATCCGGAGGCAATTGCTGTTCCTTACTTAATGAGTGGCGGCACTGACAATAAGGCGCTCTCGCAATTAGGAATTATTGGTTACGGCTTCTCGCCGCTGCGCCTGCCGGCAGATCTTGATTTCATGGCGCTCTTTCATGGTGTTGATGAGCGAGTGCCACTCAGCGGTTTAGAGTTTGGCGTTAAAGTTTTACAGGATTTTCTCGAGAACGCTTAATTCTGTCGCTGATAAATAATTCGGCGCTTCACACGGATTGCACGGCGACCATCGGGAAAGATACGGGTGCGATCTAAAACCCAGTGACCTTGTTCGGCCATTTCGGTAAGTAATTGAGTTACGGCAGATCTATTTAACTGTCTGGAAAAATTGAGGGTCTGAAACTCGTAATTACCGTTCTGAAACATCGGCCAGAGCCCTCCTTACTACCTCTGGTAATTGCACTTCTTCACTGCGCAGGGCCCCTCGCAATTGCGCGCCTGTTCGTGCACCAATGATTGCACTGGTGATACCTGGGGTATCTCGAACCCAAGCCAGAGCAACTTCTAATGGGGCATAACCCAAACCTTCTGCCGCAACAGCTACGGCATCAACAATTCTGCGGGACTGTGGATCCATGTATCCCTCAACGAATGCCGATAGATGAGGACTTGCACCGCGCGAATCACTAGGAGTTCCGTTGCGATATTTGCCAGTGAGTACACCGCGACCAAGTGGAGACCATGCAAGCACTCCAGTTTCTAACGCAATCGCGCAGGGCAAAACTTCGCTCTCGATATCTCGATTGAGTAGTGAATATTCATTTTGCAAAGTTGCAATAGGTGCGCGACCCGGAGTCAGTCCTTGTCCAGTAATTACTCGGGAACTTTGCCAACCGGAGTAATTGCAGACACCGACATAACGAGCCCGGCCAGTTGTGTAAGCCCAATCCAAAGCAGAGAGTGTGTCATCGAGTGGTGTTGTTGCATCCCACGTATGGACCTGCCAGAGATCGACGAAATCTGTTCCGAGTCGACTCAGTGAGCGATCTAATTCAGCCATGAGTGATTGACGAGTTGTGCTTACTGATCGCTCACCATTTTGAATAGAGACGCCAGCTTTAGTTGCGATCACTACCTCTTCACGTTTGAAGAGTGCACCGATTAGGCCACCAATTAAACGCTCGCTATCACCATCGCCGTACAGTGCGGCGGTATCGAGAAAATTTCCACCAGCATCCAGGTAGGCACGACACTGATCTGCCGCTTCATGCTCATCGGTATCGCGGCCCCATGTCATCGTTCCTAAACCGAGTCGGGAGAGGGAGAGTCCGCTCTTGCCGGCTCTACGCTTCTCCATGGCGTGACCCTAGCAAGTGCCATCGGTCGACGATTAGAAATCAGAGGAGATAGCCTTAGGTGTCTAATCGCTTATGTCTCTAGTGACTTAGCTGTCGTGAAAAGAGGAATCTCGTGGGTCTATTGATTCTGGTCCGACATGCACACTCCACTGCCAATGCGGCAGGAATCTTAAGTGGCCAACGCAAAGGTGTTTCATTAACTACAACTGGCAAAGAACAGGCGATCTCATTGGCCGAGCGGATCGGCAAAGCCGACATCAATCAGATCCTCATCAGTCCGTTAGAGCGATGCCGTGAGACTTTAGAACCGTGGCTAGAGAAGTACGGTAATTCCCGAATGAAGGTCGAGATCGAACCGCGTTTAATCGAAGTCGATTACGGCAGCTGGAGCGGAAAGAAATTACGCTCACTCACTACGCAAAA
>WLQV01000121.1 GCA_009697555.1 Actinomycetota bacterium
CGATTGCCATCTAGAAGCAGCAAATACCCCAGATCCAGAGATGAATGATTACAACTATGGCGTTGATTTCTATAACGTAGCAATCGCTGCTGCGCGATTAAAGAAATGGGATTTAGCTATTGAAAAATTCTTAGCATCACGCGAATTCTTCAAGCGCGATAAAGCGGCTTACCAAGTGGGCTGCACCGATGAAGAGCTTGCTGGTTGCTATGTTGAAGTGGGCAATGGCGTCGAAGCACTTCATCATGCAGAGAAGGCGTTGGACTTAGCCAACACCGTTATCGATGATGATCGCCTCTATTGGTCACGTCTGCGAATGGGTCAAGCCCATTTACTCCTGGCTGATTTCGAAAAGAGCGAAGAATTCCTCCAATCAGCCCGTGACTTAGTTGCACGAGTACCAGTAGATTTCGAGCAAGTGATCAAGATCGATCACGAAATGGCACGCCTTCGAATTTTGCAAGGTCGAGTGAGCGAAGGGCAAGAGATCTTGCGCCGAGTGGCCACAATTGAAGAGACAGTGGGAGAGGCGTAATGAGTAAGAATCTTGTGCCGTATACGCTCTACGAAGTCGGACTTGAATCGCTCCAACTGAAACTCACCTCCGGCACCGTTTATGAATTTCCAGACACACTGGCAAATGGCCGCGCGAATTACATTCTCTTTGAAGAGTTACTCCGCAAAATAACGGGTCTGAGTAAAGCCAAGCACTCCGATCATGAAGATAGCAATGGTGCCACTTACGAACAGAAGGCCTACAAGGACCCAGCAATTTATCCTGATCTTGATGATGATTTTTTCCAGACCAGTGCATCCACAACATTTGGCGCTAATAACAATGGCCCCAAGATTAAAAATCTTTTAGAGAGTGGGGATTACGAAGCAGCCCTAGCGATCTGCAAAGAGACTGGCTATAACAAGAACGATTTCTACATCTACACAAATACTAAGCAGTTCAACGTCTCTTTTCCGCTGCGCTATTTTGTAATGCCCAAGGCTGATGTTTTAGCTAATCTCACAACCCACGACCCACGCCTGGTGAATCGGAAAGCATTGCTCTCGAAAATTACCGAAACTATAGTTCTTTAATCCACATCTTCCAGCGGAAGCTCATCATTTTCTGGCACCTTCATCTTGGGATCGCCAAAGATGTATTCATTGAGTAGGTAATTGACTTCAACTATGGAGAGGGCTTCGGTGTAAGCGGTATTGCGATAGAAGCGTGAGAAGTCGACGCTCTGCAGAGCTTCAAGTGCCTTAGGGTGATTGAGTTTGAGAAACATCTGCGTCGTATTGGGTTTGCGTGGAAAATCTGTCTTCACAGTGCCGCAGTTGTAGCCAAAGCAGGTGAGTGAAACATCTGCCTCATCAAATTTGCACTTAATAATGACCTTCATATCTGTAACGCCATAGAGCGGGCGGATTGCAGTATCGCTGCGCTGCCAATATTGGATACAGGTGCGCAGATTGTTCTTGGCATAGGCCTGCTCACCATTCTCATCGACATAATTAATGTCTAGATCGTCATCGCGAATGAGATGAAAGCGGCGATCAAGTTTGTTCTGGACGCTCCATTTGCGCCATGAGCGAGGCACAATAAAAACGATGAGATCGGAGTATTTAGCAGAGTGATTAAAGAAAGGAATAGAGAGGGAATTGCAGCGACCAAATGGGGGATTAGTGACAGTGATTGCACCTTTGAGAGAAAGCTGCTGATCGAGAAAACTTCCCAATTTCACAAGTGGATGGTGCGGTTCGATGTCCCAGCTCTCAACTTCTTTGATTCCCGCTTGTTGTGCTGCGGTAATAAAACTTCCAGTGCCACCCGCTGGTTCGAGAAAGGGATGCTTCTTCAGATCTGGAACGAGCGTTTTAAGAACATCGAATATTTCCTTCGCCGTCTCGGGCGGGGTGTAGAACTGCTCCTTACCGGTGACGCGGCGATTGCCAAGCTTTACTTTCGCTTCACTCACTGACTTGGCCATGAGGTGAAGTTACCTCATGCGCACGACAAAGTATTGGTGCAACTCATCTTCGTTCGCGCTTAGAGTGAAAAGGATGGGTATTCGTCTGTGACAAGCAAGATTGCATATCCATAGACGCGATTCCAATAGGCAGAGATACTAGAAATTCCCTCGGCATACGAAGAAGACAATTTTCCAGTGGAGAGGATGCCGATCCATGCCAGAAAGATCAAAAAGATTCCGTATAGCGCATAGACCAAGCCAACGATGTAGAGCGGAATTGCCAAGATCCACTTAATCAGTGGAAGCCCTCGGTGCAATTTCTTGCCACCATCGATATCTGGAAATACAAATGTGACTACTTGGTTTTCCTCTAATGATGGGTATTCATCGGTGAGAAGGGCAAGATAAACCCAGGCGCGATTACCCAGAGCAAAAATAGATTTATTAAATGAGAGCAACCAAGATGGATAGACCCCGCGAAATAGAAGTGTGAGCATCACTGGTATTACTAAAATTCCATAGGTTGAATTTCTCCAGTCTTGATTATTTGCCATCGCAGAGAGCGAAGCCATAAAAATAAAGATCGGAAAGACCAGAATCACACGGAAGAAAACCGTCTGACGATTGCGATTCTCGAGTTGAACTGTGAAAGTAGTTTCAATTTGATTGCTCATAAAATCAGTTTATGCCCTTTGCTCTAGAAAAGAGGCGCTTCACGGATTAGAGTCAGCAAATGAAGTTCCGTGGCTTAATTCAAGCCTGTCATTTCGGGCCAACTCTCTTGGTTACTTCGATTTCCTTTGGATTTGCACTTCACTATTGGCCAGCACTCGATGCAATTGCAATCGCCCTGGCAGTTCTCTCCGGACAACTTATTGTTGGGTGGAGTAATGATCTCCATGATTACCAAGATGATCTCTCGCACAATCGAAGCTATAAGCCGTTGGTCTCAGGATTACTGAGTAAGAAATTCCTCAAGCAGGCCCTCTTTGTCACACTTCCCATAAGTTTTGCTATCAACTTAGTGGGCCCCCTTGGCATCAAAGGTGGCGCTCTCTACTTATTAGGTATTGCATTTGGAGTGCTCTATAACTTTTATTTTAAGTACAACTTTTTATCACCACTGCCTTATGCAGTGGGTTTTGCAGCTCTGCCATCCTGTATCGCAATCTCAAAGAATGAAACACCACCGACCTGGATGTGGCTCGGTGGTGCGCTCTTTGGAATGGCGGCGCACTTTATTAATGTGATCAAGGACATGGAGGCAGATCGCAGCAGTGGCATTGGAGGTTTGCCACAACGTTTAGGTCGTCGGGGCTCAATTGGCGCTGCTGCGCTCTTGATTGCACTAGGAGTACTCGCACTACACTCAGCCCTATGACCAAAATCCTGAAAGATTCTGCTGGTGTTGTTGTCGAAAAAGGTGGAAAGTATTTTCGCCTAAGCCATTCCCTCTCTGATTTACTCGCAATGTCACTTGAAGAGGCGAAATCAATTGTGGAGACAGCAAATAAGGAGATTCCAGAGAGCACGCATTGGCTTGCACCAGTTGATAGTGGACAGGAAGTCTGGGCATGTGGTGTCACATACCTGCGCAGCAAAGTTGGTCGTATGGAGGAGTCAGATATTCCCGATCTCTATAGCCGGGTTTATGACGCAGAACGTCCTGAGATTTTCTACAAGACTGCAG
>WLQV01000122.1 GCA_009697555.1 Actinomycetota bacterium
CCATTAACCAACCTCATCTACTACAAGAATTTTGATATAAGAAAATTTGAGTGAAGCGGCAGGTTGGGGATTAATCCAACCTGCCGCCTCTTCGACTTAACTCAATAAAGAGTCAGTCGGTACTACTTAGTGCTTACCTCATAGCCCAATTGTTGAGCCAAGTTAGAGGTATATGATGCATAAGCCTCGAGCGCAGTCTGAATATTCTTCGACTTTGCTAACTCTGGGCTAAATGCAGTACCCCATGCACCATCAGCGTCGTAACGAACTGGCTTTACACCGGTCCATACTTTGCCTGCCTGTGCAGCCATTGCTGCATATGGGCTTGATGCGTAGTAAGTGTCAGCATCGATCTTGGCCTTCCAGAGCGCATTACCTGGCAAGTATGCAGGGAATGTTGGAGCGCCCTTGCTGCCATCTGGGTTAAGTACATCTACAACGTTGCGCTTGTCGCCCACCATGAAGAGTGCGAAATCAAGTGCTGCGCGTGGAGACTTAGCGTGTGGTGAGATGGTGTAAATGCCACCGCCCCATTCGCCTGAATAAGCAACAGTCTCGTTATCCCATGTTGGCATTGGAGCTGCTGAGAGGCGACCTGCTGGAATTGCGTATGAGCTAGCTGGACGAAGTACGAACTCACCAAACCATGAAGGTCCGATGTGAGCTACGAGCTTGCCTGCTTGGCCAACGCCCTTTACGAATTCAGGTGCGAATGCAGAACCTGCAGAGTAAACACCCTTGTCAATCAAAGGCTGAAGTGCAGCAGTAACGCGTGTGCACTTTGGATCCTTTGCATTGATAACAACGCGAGTTGAAGACTTCTCGTTGTTCAATGGGCATTGTGATGGCCAGAAGTATGAAGAGTATGCAGCAGCATCGCCAAGTGCACCGAGTGAATATCCTGGGTGGTTAGCAGCTAGATCTGCACCAATCTTGAACAAGTCAGCCATAGTCTTTGGAACTGTGTAGCCGAATTGCTTGAAGAGTACGGTGTCATACCAGAGCACTGATTGCGCCATGTCATTCTTAACGCAGTAGTACTTACCATCAGCAGACTTGCACCAATTATTCAACTGGCCCATGTTGGCAATTTCTGCCTTTGTGAGCAAGCTTGAAATTTCACGAGCATTACCAATGATTGGGTTCTTCAAAACAGCAACGTCATTTGGTGGACCGAAAACTACATCTGGCCAACCCTTCTTAACGCGGTTGAACAACTGCACCTTTGCGAGTAGATCGCCTTGTGCGTGAAGTTCGACCTTCACATTTACTTTGCCCTTCATGATTTTGGCATAAGCCTGTGCGCCTGGAAGGCGTGGGCTATCTACCCAAACTAGGAGTGATGGAATTGCTGCTTGAGCAGGCATTGGGGTAACAAGAGTTCCACCAACTACTGCAGCTGCGGCAAGTGCCAACAGTGAGTATTTCTTCTTCAAGGTATTCCTCATTTCTTCGAATCTGACGACAGAGACGGGTCTGCCCTGTCTAGCCAGTTGAGGTGACTCTAGACCCAGGGATACTATTTCGTATAGTATTTTTCAAGAATTCCTTTCGGCGATTCGAATCGTTATCATTTCGTTATAAACCTAAAGAAGAGGGGCGTATCCACGCATGAAAATCACCAACGTTGAGGTTGTCTTAGTTGATCGTCCCGCATTTTCTCCCGCTTTCGTCTGGCGCAAAGGCGTTCCAGGCTCGGATGGTCCAGGCATCTCTGGTTGGTTAGTCATCGAAACCGATGAAGGCATTACCGGTTTTGCTAATGCAGGGCGCGGAATTATTCTCAAAGATTATGTTGACCGTCGCTTCCGCGATGAATTAATTGGACAAGACCCACTCAATCGCGAATACCTCTGGGAGCGCGCATGGGAGCTCGATCGTATTGAACGTTTCGCACCCAACTTGGCGCACGTTGTCGATGTAGCGCTCTGGGACATTGCTGGAAAGCAAGCCGGACTTCCAATCTGGAAGTTACTCGGTGGATATCGCGAATCAATTCAAGCTTATGCATCAACTGTAACTTTCAAAGACATCCCAGAGTTTCTTGATGTTGCAACACAATGTCTTGAACTTGGCTATCCCGCAATTAAATTGCATGCATTTGGTGATGCGCGCAAGGATGCACTTCTTGGTCAGAAATTGCGCGAGCATGTAGGACCAGATGTGCCACTGATGTATGACGGTTCTGCTGGTTTTGATTTGATGGATGCGGTTTATTTGGGAAATGCCCTTCATGATGCCGGCTTCCTTTGGTATGAAGAGCCAATGCGTGAGTTCAGTGTCACCGCATACAAGTGGCTTGGCGAGCGAGTTCGTATTCCATTGCTCCTTGGCGAAGTGACAGATGGTGCACACATGAGCGCTGGCGACTTTGCGGCAAGTGGTGTTGCTTCCGCACTTCGTACTAGCACCTTCCTTCGCGGCGGTTTCACTGGTGCGATGCGTATTGCTCACTTAGCTGATGCTTATCACCTACGCGCTGAAGTACACGGATTTGGCTTAGAAAGCGCCCATCTCTGCATGGCGATCAAGAACAATACTTATTACGAATCACTCGTATTTGGGAACCCAATCAAGCGCGAAGCAATGGTTGATAAGAATGGTCTGGTTCATGCACCAAAGAATCCAGGTGTGGGCTATGAAGGTTCATGGCAAGAGAGCGGCACACCTAAGGGGCTTGAGAAGTACCTGAAGTAATGCCGAAGATCACTCGCGCTGAAGCGATCGACGTTCGCTTCCCTACTTCGACCATGCTCGATGGGTCGGATGCAATGAATGCTGATCCGGATTACTCCGCTGCCTATCTACGATTGCATACTGATGACCCAACTCTGGTTGGTACATCTTTTGTATTTACAATTGGCCGAGGCAATGAGCTTCAGATCAAAGCAATTGCAACGCTTGCCGAAACTATTGTCGGTCGTGACCTCAAGGATTGCTTTAAGAATATTGGGGCGATCGCTCATGAGTTGAGCAGTGATTCACAATTGCGTTGGCTCGGTCCAGATACTGGTGTATTTCACATGGGCGCAGGCGCGGTACTCACTGCGCTCTGGGATCTCTTTGCGAAAGAGAGAAAAGTTCCGCTCTGGAAATTACTCTCAGATCTCACACCAGAGGAAATTGTTGCAGCAATTGATTTTCGCTACATCAGCGATGCGCTCTCTCCTGCTGAAGCACTCGCACTTTTGAAAAAGAGTGAGGGTTCAAAGGGTGCCAATGAGGCGAAGCTACGTGAAGTGGGAGTTCCGGCATACACGACTACGCCAGGCTGGCTCGGCTATAGCGATGAGAAGATGTTGGCGCTCACACAAGAGGCGATCGAACTTGGATTTGGCTTTGTGAAATATAAGTGCGGCAAATCTTTGGCAGATGACCAACGACGTCTGACAAAAATTCGCGAACTCGTAGGACCAGATTTCCCGATCGCAATTGATGCCAACCAGGTGTGGGATGTCGACCAAGCAATTGAATGGGTAAATGCCCTAGCTCCCTTTAATCTCAGCTGGATTGAAGAGCCAACCCATCCAGAAGATGTTTTAGGTCACGCAAAAATCGCAGCCGGCGTAGCGCCCACTCGCGTTGCAACTGGCGAAATGGCGAGCAATCGCGTCATCTTCAAGCAGCTGCTGCAAGCCAATGCCATCTCGGTCATGC
>WLQV01000123.1 GCA_009697555.1 Actinomycetota bacterium
ATTGCAATAGTTGCGGCAATTAAACCCTTGTAACCAAAGATTGGCTTGCGACTAAAGACTGGCAAAATTTCAGTTGCGATTCCGAAGAATGGCAGCGCCAAAATATAAACCTCAGGATGGCCGAAGAACCAGAAGAGATGCTGCCAGAGCATGGCGCCACCATTGGCGGGATCAAAGAGATGCGAACCAAAGATGCGATCTGATTCCAAACCAAGAAGTGCTGCAGCAAGTGGTGGGAAGGCGAGCAATACAAGAATCGAAGTGAGCAATACGTTCCAGGAGAAGATCGACATACGGAACATCGTCATACCAGGTGCGCGCATTGTGAAGATGGTTGTAATGAAGTTAACGCCACCAAGAATTGTGCCGAGGCCGCTCAGTGCTAGACCCATAACCCATAGATCGCCACCGATACCTGGTGAATATTGTGAGTTTGCAAGTGGTGCATAAGCAGTCCAACCAAATGATGCGGCACCGCCTGGACTTAAGAAACCACCGAATGCCATAAGTCCGCCGAAGAGGAATAACCAATAGGACAACATGTTGAGACGTGGGAATGCAACGTCTGCTGCACCAATTTGTAGTGGCATGATCACGTTAGCAAAACCAACGAAGAGTGGCGTTGCAAACATCAGCAACATAATCGTGCCGTGCATTGTGAAGATCTGGTTGTACTGCTCGTTGCTCAAAAATTGTAGACCAGGGCGTGCCAATTCACTGCGGAGCAAAAGCGCAAGAACGCCGGCCACCAAGAACCAGGCAAATGAAGTACCTAGGTAGAGGTAACCAATTACCTTGTGGTCAGTTGAAGTAACAATCTTGACGAAGCTCTTGCCTTTGCTAGTTGGCTTTGGCCGAACCGATTCGGTTGCAGCAGGGCGAGTTGCATATGTGGTCATGACTGAACCGCCTTAAGGGTTTCTAGATAACTCTGATATTCCGCAGGTGTGACAACTTTTACTTTAAAGATCATTTCAGAGTGATTGCGACCGCAGAGCATGTTGCAGCGGCCAGGGAATTCGCCAAGCTTGTTGGCGGTGAACTCTAAGTGGTTGGTGACGCCAGGAAGATTTTGAATCTGAATCATGAACGCTGGAATCCAGAATCCGTGAACCACATCGTTAGAGGTGAGATCGAAGCGAACTCGTTCCCCTAGTGGCAAGTACAGGGTTGGTGGTTGCGCAGGTGTTCCAGTGACGATCGCCTTAGCGCCGGCTTCTGGATAGATAAATTGCCATGACCACTGAATTCCTTCAATACCAATTTCATGTTTTACAACACCAGGTTGTGGTTTAGTAATTTTGTTCTCATCGATTGCGGTAAATGCAAAGAGAACCGCGACGATAACGAGAGGGATAATTGTGTAAGCAATTTCGACTGGAATGTTGTACTGCGTCTGCTTAGGAATCTCATCGTTCTTGCGGCGATGGAAGATCGATGTGTAGGCAATCAAGGCGAGTGTGAAGGCGCCAACGACTGCAGCAGCAAGCCATGACCAATTCCAGAGTGGAAGGGTGATGTCATTAACGCTAGAAAGTCCGGAATCAAAACCAAAGTTCGCTAACTCGCCACAACCCGAAAGAAGGAGCGCAAGCGCTATGCCACCAAGGGCAAAAGCGAAACGGGTGGGCTTACGAGAAGGCATTTGCCAAGGATAGTGCTCCGACTTGGATCCCAGTTCAGCCAGCGGTAGCGTTCAACGCGTGGTTCGTGTCACAGGAAATTTCCAGAATGAAGCGCCTCTGCATCCCGATGCTAGAGCGACGCTCCTCGATGCCATAGATCAGGGATGGAGCGATCCCCGCAAACTCCATCAAGTTAGCGCCAAGGCGAAAATCCTTAGAAACCATGCGATCGAAAGTATCGCAACCGCCCTGTCGCTCCATCGCGATGAGATTGAAATCGTCGGTGAACCACTCCTTGGTTATCAGCTCTCCATCTCGGGCCTACTCAAAAGCGATACGCCGTTCATTCATAGCGCAGTAGAGCGTCGCGAAGTGATGGCGATTGCGCGAGCACATGGAAATTCCACGATGATCGGGATCGATGGAGTTGGTAAATTGGACATTGGAAAGATCGCAGCCCTTGCACCAACTGCTAATTCTGTAATTTCTTTGCAAGTTGCCAATGGTGAGACTGGTGTTATCCAACCGATCGAAGAGATTGTTGCGTTAAGCAATGGCGCGATGATTGCCTGTGATTACACATCAGCTGGCGTCGATCTCCCACTTCCCTCTCGTTTTTCTACCGCGCTCTTTGATGCACGTAGTTGGCATGGTCCAGCAGGTGTCGGAGTTTTAGCGATTCGAGATAGCGCTAATTGGCGCAATCCATTGCCACACATCGGTGTCGCGCGCACTCCTGGTTCGTCATCGCTGCCCTTGCTCCTTGCCGCAGCCGTTGCGCTCGAGAGTTGGCATGGTGCACGCAAGGAAGATGCCAAGTCACTTCGCGCTTTGAATTCAACGCTGCGCGCTGGAATCACAAAAGAGATTGCTGACGTAACAATCGCTGGAGATCTAGATCAATCCCTGCCACATCTACTCTCGATTTCGATCGATAACATCGAAGGCGAAGAGCTGCTGCGCGAACTCGATAATGAGGGCATTCAAGTTGATGCCGGTTCTGCATGTTCGGCCGATGACATTGAGCCCAGTCACGTACTGCGCGCGATGGGTATTGCCACTGCGGGAAACATTCGGATTACCTTGCACCCAGGAAGTACTGAATCTGAGATTACAAATCTTGTAGCAAATATCAAGAGTGCGGTATCAAAACTTCGCAGTTAGCGATCAAAGCCTGACTTAGCTAAATGTGCTCCAACTTCCTTAGCCGCATCGCCACCGTAAGCAGCAGCAAAACGATCGAGAAATTCTGTTGCGCTAAATCGATACTCCTGAGTGCCCTTTGTCTCAATGACATAAGTGGCAAGCATCGCGCCGACCTGTGCGCAGAGTTGATGTGAGAGTCCCCAAGAAAGTCCAGCGATAAAGCCAGAACGGAAAGCATCGCCCACTCCGGTGGGATCAACTTTGCCCTTCTCTTGCGGAACTGTGATTGAAATTGTGGCCGCACTTTTACTTTCGATGCGCGCGCCATCGCTGCCCATTGTGACAACGCGATACTTCACACGATCGAGAATCTCGCTATCGCTCCAACCCGTCTTCTGAATCGCAATACCGAGTTCGTACTCATTCATAAATAGATAGGTTGCGCCATCAATGAGTGCGCGGATTTTCTCACCATCGAGCCAAGCCAATTGTTGTGATGGATCGGCGATGATCGAGATACCCAATTGATGCGCCACTTCGGTGTGACGAAGCATTGCCTCTGGGTCATCGGGTGAAACGATCAGTAAATCGATGCCGCCGATAGCTTCGTGAATGGGCGCTAATTCAATTTCGCGTGCCTCCGATGTTGCACCGGGATAGAAGGATGCGATCTGATTCATTTCGCTATCGGTGGTCACCATGAAAATTGCGGTGTGCTGGTTCTGGGAGACTTTTACCTTTTCCGTATTTACTCCGTGGCGACTGAGCCATGCTTCGTAATCACTCCAGTCGGTTCCTGCCGCTGCAATAAGTACGGGATTGGCTCCTAATACGCCAAGACCAAATGCGATGTTGGCGCCAGTTCCACCGCGATGAATAACTAAA
>WLQV01000124.1 GCA_009697555.1 Actinomycetota bacterium
AAAGGTTTTCAACTCTGATAGCGCTTGATCGATTGTTGCCTTCTCTGCCTTCTGACGCATCATCGCCGGAACTGGCATGGAAAGTGCCACCTCTAATTCATAACTCAATTCAGTGGTATCTGCATCGATTGCTTTCATGGAATATTTTCCAGCCATGTCGGTGAGTAGGTCTGCGTCATTGAAAGTAAAAGAAATCTCACCTGGTGCGGCACTGAAGTCGTAATCCAATGTCACGCGATCTTTCATCACGCCGGCATCGATCTTCATAAATACTGTGGCAGGGCGTCCTTCACTATCGCTACTTTTGACACTCGCCTCTTTAATCGCCTTCGACCATGTGGGGTAATTGGCGACATCGGCAAGGGCGGCGAAAACTGCATCTGCTGCGGCGTCGATTGTTACAGTACTGCGTGATTTATCGCTCATAGCGCGAAAGGCTACCGCGAAAAAAGGTTGCGGGAGCATCTCCCCTTCTTGGCGCGGGGGCACTAGCGTTAAGCCATGAACGAAATAACGATTCCCGCCATAGTCGCAGACCCCTCAACTGGAAATCTCACAAATCTTGTTGCCGAGCGCGCACTGCTCGAACCAAGTCGCATCATGCTCTCGCGACCATTGGGTGAAGGTTGGCAGCCAGTTACTGCGCAGGAATTCGATGCAGAAGTTCGCGCTACAGCTAAGGGTTTAGTCGCTGCTGGAATTGAAGTTGGTGATCGCGTTGGAATCATGGCGCGCACTCGTTATGAGTGGACGATTCTTGATTTTGCCATTTGGTATGCCGGTGGCTGCGTTGTTCCGATTTACGAAACATCATCTGCTGAGCAAGTTGAGTGGATTTTGAGCGATTCTGGCGCTGTAGCGCTCATCGTTGAAACTCCTGCACATAAAGATTTAGTAACTCCTATCGCACCAAAGGCAGTTCGCAATCTCTGGGTAATGACAGATGGTGTTCTCGATACATTGGCGAAGGCAGGTGTTGGAATCTCTGACACTGTGATTGACCAACGTCGCAGCGAGCTTCTACCTAAAACATTGGCAACTCTTATTTACACATCGGGCACAACCGGTAAGCCAAAAGGCGTTTCAATTACTCACGGCAATTTCCTCTCGGAGTGTGGCAATGTTGTACAAGGTGCGAGTGATCTCTTCCTCAAAGAGGGCGGATCTACACTCCTCTTCTTGCCAGTTGCTCACGTCTTTGGTCGTATGGTGCAGATCGGTTCGATCACCGCTGGACTTCACTTGGCTCATTGCAGCGATCCAGTTGGTCGCTTGCCCTTTGATTTAGCATCCTTCAAACCAACCTTCGTTCTCGCTGTTCCTCGTATCTTCGAAAAGATTTACAACGGTGCTGAAGCGCGTGCTGAAGCTGCCGGTAAAGGAAAAATATTTCATGCTGCCGCGGAAACAGCGATCGCGTATAGCAAAGCCATGGATCGTCGAGGTTTTAATCCACTCCTTAGCCTTAAACATGCACTATTCGACAAGTTGGTCTTTTCAAAAATTCGCGCAGGCATGGGTGGAAATGTGGAAGCGGCGATCTCAGGTGGTGCACCACTGGGTGAGCGACTCGGCCACTTCTATCGCGGCGCTGGAATTCGCGTTCTCGAAGGTTATGGCTTAACCGAAACAACTGCAGGTGCAACGCTAAATCTCTCTTCTGCCCAGAAAGTTGGTTCAGTTGGTCGCCCGATTCCCGGAACATCAATCAAGATTGCCGACGATGGCGAAGTTTTAATTCGCGGACCAATTGTGATGCAGGGTTATTGGCAGAACGATGCCGCTAATGCGGAGGTATTTACCGAAGATCGCTGGTTTAGATCAGGAGATCTTGGCCGCATCGATGAAGAGGGTTACCTCTACATTGTTGGTCGCAAGAAGGAATTGATCGTTACATCTGGTGGAAAGAATGTGGCACCAGCTGTTCTGGAAGATCGCCTTCGTGCTCACCCACTCGTAAGTCAGTGCATGGTGGTTGGCGACAACAAGCCTTACATCGCAGCACTTATTACCGTTGATCAAGATGCACTCAAAGCATGGATTACTGCGAATAAGAAGGATGGCGCCACGCTAGCTAGTTTGATTAATGACCCTGCGCTCAATTCGGTAATACAGACTGCAGTCGATGAAGCAAACAAGGCAGTGAGCCGTGCTGAATCGATTCGTAAATTTACAATCTTGCCAGAGGATTTCAGCATCGCTGGTGGTCAGATGACTGCGAAGTTATCGATCAAGCGCCATGTAATTGCAACTCAGTATGCAAAAGAGATTGCAGCCCTCTACGAGTAAATCTTAGAACGGAAGGAGTCGTGACGTGTCCCAACAGGTGCGTCAGGAAATCGCGCGAGATCTCCATGATGGCTTTGCCCAGGAGCTAACTCTGATCGGTTACGAAGTCGACAGCCTTATCGCGACTAATACCGATGTCGGTGTTCGTGCAGATTTACGCCAACTTCGCTTTCAGATTTCTTCGCTCCTTGATCGCACCCGCCAAGAGCTCTTCTCGCTACACAAAATCTCTGCGGAACCATTTGAGGTGCGCCTTGCAGCTCTCATAGATGAATTAAGATTTCCGTTTCAGTCATCACTATCTATAGATACCTCGCTACTTACTGATGGAACTCAAGACGAACTCTTTGCGATTCTTCGTGAGCTACTGACAAATTTGTATAAGCATGGCAATCCAACTCAACTCACTATTGCACTTGAGTCAACCACGACAGGTTGGCAATTAACTTTCGCTGCAGATGGCAGTGAAGAAATATCATTCAAACCTGGTCACTTCGGTTTGATTGGAATTCAAGAGCGGTGCGCCAAACTCAATGCAGATTTCCATCAAGAAATGCGAGATGACCTGCTCCTTACCTTTATTACGAAAGTCAGTAAATGACGTCTGTACTACTGATCGATGACCATGCTGCAATTCGCGCCGGTGTGAGAGCTGCACTTACTAACGCAGGCTTTGAAGTAATAGGCGAAGCGGCTACTAAAGTCGAAGGCCTAGCACAAGTGGCACATAAGAATCCGCAGAGTGTCATTCTTGATCTCTCATTGCCAGATGGCAGCGGCCTCGAACTCATCACTTGGCTGCGAAAGAATTCCGAGAAAATTGCAATCGTTGTTCTTACGATGCTTGATAACCCCGACCAATTGCGTGCGGTTATGAGATCTGGCGCAAGTGCGCTGGTGCTTAAGAGTCAACCCATCGATGATGTCCTAGCTGCGCTCAAGCACGCGATTGAATTGCCACTTCATTTCACTGCAGCGAATCTGCCAGGGCTTCTGGAAACCCCGCACTCAGAAACTGGGCTCTCTCCTCGCGAGTTGCAAGTACTGGCTGAGCTACCGACTGGGCTTACTGCCGGAGAAATTGGCGAAAAGATTTTTATCACTGAAGCAACAGTGAAGACTCACATCTCAGCGATCTATCGCAAACTCGCTGTTGCAAAACGGAGCGAAGCGGTGGCTAAAGCGATCAAACTCGGTTTACTTCAATAGCGCGTTAAAAGCTGCTGCCCAATACTTCCACTGCCACTGCGCAACCATCCAACTTCGTCCTGCTTTACCCATTGCGGTTGCTGCATCAGGATTGCGCAAGAGTGCGATTGCAGCGCG
>WLQV01000125.1 GCA_009697555.1 Actinomycetota bacterium
CGCGCGGTGTCGACATCATTGCGGCAGGTGTTTTCAACTCAGGAATTCTGGCCAATCCAGTTAAGGGTGCAACTTATGACTATGCACCCGCATCGGATGCCATGTTGGCGCGAGCCCAAAGAATTAATTCGATTCTTACTAGCGCTGGTGTTTCGATTGCCCAAGCTGCAATGCAATTTCCATTACGCAATCCGGTAGTAAAGGGAATTTTAGTGGGCTGCCGCAGCGCCAAAGAAGTTGAGAGCAATATTGAAAATTTTGATAAAACCGTTCCAGAAGAGGTCTGGGCCGAATTAGCGAAAGTTCAAGGATAGGAAATCACCATGGCACTTGACCCACAATGCAAAGCATTTCTCGATCGGGTAAAGAGTTTTAATATTCCAGATCTGCCAGTTCAAGGTGTGCACTTTGCTAGAAGCAATGGCCATGGTGAGCCAGATATCAGTGGGCCGCTCGATCCCTCGGTCCATTTGGAGCATCGCTACATGACTACTGCTACCGCTGATGTGCCAATTACCATTTATACGCCAACTACTTCCGGCCCAAAGAGCGGCATGGCTTTCTTCCATGGCGGTGGCTGGATTCTCAATCACATTAATAAATATGATGCTCAACTCACTGCAATGGCAGCGAAGACGAATTCAGTAATTGTTGCCATCAATTACCAGACGGCACCAGAGCATAAATTTCCAATTCCCTTTGATGATTGCTACACATTACTGGAATGGATGAATGCCAATCAGAAAGAACTTGGAATTACCACTGGAAAGATCGGTGTTGGTGGAGATAGCGCTGGCGGAAATTTAGCCTCTGCTGTTGCACTTGCTGCGCGCGATCGCGGCAAGATCGCAGTGGCCTACCAATGGTTGGTCTACCCCTGCAATGGTCCAGAGTTTGTCGATAGCGCAGATGTTCCTAATGCGCTGGATTACGGCCTGACGCAACCTGGAATGAAGTGGTTATGGGATCAGTATTTAGCTACCCCTGCTGATCGTAAGAATCCGTATTGCGTGCCACACTCTGCAACTTCCTTCAAAGATTTACCACCCACTGTGATCGTCACTGCTGAATACGATGTTTTGCGCGCCGATGGCATTGCTTACATGGAGAAGTTGAAGGCAGCTGGCGTTCAAGTGGCCTACCAAGATTGCCCAGGCATGATTCATGGCTTCTTCAATTACGGGAAATATATTGATGCTGGTATCGCAATTCGCGATTTCTTTGCTACTGAAATCAATCGAATTCTGGCTGCATAATTCACCATGATTCAATTACGTGGCATGACCTGGGATCACCCGCGCGGACTTGATTCTGTAGTCAATTCCGATGCGCTGCTTCAAGAGCGCTGCGGAATAAGTGTGAAGTGGGATGCCAGGTCGCTACTTGCATTTGGTGATCAACATATCTCTGAGTTCTACGAAGATTATGACTTGATGATTATCGATCATCCCCATGTGCCTGATGCAGTGGCGGCAGATGCTGTTGTGGCATTTGAGGAACTTGCTACACCAGAGCAGATGGCGGAGTTGGCTCGCACCAGTGTCGGTCAATCACATGAGTCCTATTTGTATCGTGGAAAACATTGGTCACTTGCTATTGATACTGCAGCTCAAGTGAGCGCTTATCGACCAGATAAGGCAGATCACTCACCAGCGCTCTGGAGTGAAGTATTTGAACTTGCTCGCACCGGAAAACTGCTCTGGCCCTACAAACCAGTGGATGCATTTAGCACCTTTGCCACACTCATGGCCCAACATGGAAAACCCCTTGCCGCAAATGGAATTTACATCGATCATTCAAAGGCAGAAGAAGTCCTCAATTTCATGATCGAGTTGGCAACGTTAGTTCCAGAGATTTGCGCAACAAGTAATCCGATTCAAACAGCTGAGTTGCTCAGTACTACAGATGATTATGCCTACGGGGTTTGTATGTATGGCTACAGCAATTATTCGCGCGATAATTTCCGAAAGCGCTTATTGATTTATGGTGAAGTTCCCTCCTTTGATGGCAAAGCAAGTGGTTCACAATTAGGTGGGGCAGGAGTTGCAGTCTCTAGCGCTAGTAAAAATAAGGAGGCGGCCGCCCTTGCGGCAGTCACGATCTCACTTCCCGAGATTCAAGCAACGACTTATGGTCTCAATGCCGGCCAGCCCGGAAATGTGGTTGCTTGGCGCGACCCAGCACTCAATGCCGCCACTCATAATTTCTTCGCTAATACGTTGACCACCTTGGAGCGGGCTTGGGTTCGCCCACGCGTATTGGGGTGGCCAGATATTCAATTTGAGAGCTCGCAAGTTATTTACAAAGCGTTGGTAGACCGTAAAGTCAGCAGTGGAACTATCCGGGAAATTTCCGACATGTATGAGAAATATGTACAGGAGCAGATCAAGTGAAACAGTATTGGGAAGAGTACGAGATCGGTTATACCCGCACCTCTACTGGGCGCACGATTACTGAGAGCGACATCGTGATTCACGCAGGTCAGACTGGTGATTTCTATCCTCATCACATGGATGCCGAATTTGCGAAGAACACGCCATTTGGTCAGCGCGTTGCACATGGAACACTGGTTCTCTCAGTCGGCGTAGGAATGCTCGCAAATGAGATCAATGATGCCGCCTTTAGTTATGGCTACGATCGCGTTCGATTTATTGCTCCAGTATTTATTGGTGACACGATTATTTCCAAGGCAGAGATCGTCGCAAAGCGCGAGCATGCGAAATCACCTGAGAAGTATGGAATTGTCGATGAACAAGTAACTGTGACAAAGCAGAGTGGCGAAGTAGTTATCGCCTTCGTCCATGTCTACATGGTGGAGCGCAAATGAGCCTGCTCAATGTTGATCCGCGAGTAAAGACCCCGATGGTTTCAGATTGCCTAGACGCAGTCGGAGTTCGCAACAATGTCATGAATATTTCAGTGCGTGCACTTCGCCCGCACTATCGCGCAGTGGGTTTAGCGGCCACTATTGAATTTGAACCAAGCACTGAATTTGATCAAAAAGATCCTTACGGAGTTGCCATTGATTTTCTCGACACCTTGCAACCAGGGGAGTTAGCGGTAGTTGCTACTGGCGGTGAAGATCGCTCTGCATTCTGGGGCGAACTCTTCTCAGCTGCGGCAAAGGGTCGTGGCGCAACTGGTGTTGTCACAGATGGTCCATTGCGCGATACCGAAGCGATTGTTGCTGTTGATTTTGCCGCCTTTGGCAAAGCTGCTCGCCCAATTGATTACAAGGGGAGAATGCGAGTGAAAAACACTCGCAGCGCAGTGATTTGTGGTGGCGTAGAGATTCACCCAGGAGATGCAATTATTGCGGACTCTGATGGCGTCGTAGTGGTGCCGGCAAAATTCATTACCGAGGTATTTGATGCTGCAAATAAGCGGGCACAGAGTGAGAAGACAGTGTTAAAAGAGTTACTAGATGGCAAGAGCGTGCGCCAAGTATGGGATACCTACGGTGTCCTATGAGTGGGGCACTCACAGACTACGAAAGAGGGAAGAAAAATGGCTGAGTTAATTGATACCCATCAACATCTCTGGGTGATGAGTGAGCGTGCATATAGTTGGATCAC
>WLQV01000126.1 GCA_009697555.1 Actinomycetota bacterium
GATCGCGAGGGACTTATCCTTTGCATATCCGTATTCACTGAGATCTTTTTTGTAATTTGCTGTGAGATCGAGCGTACGAGCTAATGGTGTAATAGTTTCAATACATCTCATTGCATCAGAAGAATAGATTGCCTTAATTCCAAAGGGATAGTAGAGCGAGTGCATACGTTTTGCCTGATTCTGGCCCCGTACATCTAATGGACGATCGCCATCGTCGCCATCCCACGCTTCTCTGGCAATTGCTTTGCCATGACGAAGGAGAACTAGTGGAATTGTGTCGGCGCCAAATTCTAAGAAGAAATCGATCATTTCTCGATCATCATCCAGAGTTAATTTCTTACGAGCCTCTTTCGCTTCCAACCAAATGGTTTGATCAATTTCATTGAGATCGATCTCACCAACGGGTTCGCCTAGTGCTTCTGCCGACCAATAACGAACAATCTTTTCGATGCCATCAACAAGATAGGTAGTTCGCCCAATTTCAGGACCAAAAATTGCTGAGTATCCAGTCTCTTCAAGCACTTCACGATGTGCACATGAGAGTGCACGTTCGCCTGGTTCAATCTTTCCTTTAGGAAGTGACCAATCATCATATTTTGGTCGATGTACCAATGCGATTTCAATCTTCTTCTTGCCAGATTTGCGCCATAGGACTGCGCCAGCAGCAAGAATTGGTGAGCTTAACTCTGCCATTTTTAGCCTCGATTCGAGAAGCGAGTAATCAAGGTTTCATGAAGGTTCGCTAAGTTTTCACCCAATCGCTTCTTCCAAGTATTTCCAGTCAATTCCCAACTCATTGTTGAATCAGATAAGCCAAGGTCAAGAATGCCTTGTAAATACTTTTCATGGTCCGGCTTGGCTATTCGAACTAAGCTCTCAACTCTACGATCTAGATTTCGTTGCATGAGGTCAGCACTTCCAATCCAATATTCATTATCTCCAGCATTAACAAAGTGGAAAATTCGTGAGTGCTCAAGAAACCTACCAAGGATCGACCTCACACGAATGTTCTCTGATTTTCCTGGGATACCCGGCCTAAGAGCGCAGATACCGCGGATTAAGAGATCTACTGAAACGCCATTCTGCGATGCCTCATACAATTTCTCGACGAATGCCTCATCAAGTAATGAGTTCAGTTTCAACTGAATGCCCGCTGGCTTTCCTGCTTTATGGTTTGCAATTTCTTTATCGATCTTCTCAAGTAACCCATCACGCAGTGTTCGCGGTGCAACTAGTAGACGTGAGTAGTCTGAGAGTGGAGCAAAGCCAGAAAGTTGATTAAATATCTTTGTTAAGTCCTCACCGAGTGTGGGATCACAACTCAGCAATCCAAAATCCTCATAAGCGCGGGCAGTTTTTGGATTGTAATTTCCGGTACCAACGTGACAATAGCGGCGCAAGCCCTCTGGTTCATCGCGAATGACCAGTGAGAGCTTGGCATGCGTTTTCAATCCCATCAGGCCATAAACCACATGAACCCCGGCCGCTTCTAATTTACGAGCCCAACGCACGTTGGCCTGTTCATCAAATCGCGCTCTAATTTCAATTACCGCGAGAACTTGTTTGCCCGCTTCTGCCGCCTCAATCAAAGCCTCAATAATTGGGGAATCACCGGAAGTTCGGTACAGAGTCTGCTTGATTGCGAGAACTTGCGGATCTCGCGCCGCGGTTTCGAGAAATTGCACAACTGAAGAAGTGAAGGATTCATAAGGGTGGTGGAGCAAGATTTCGCCACTACGGATCGCGGCAAAAAAGGGCTCATTCTCTTCAAAATCTATGTTGGCAAATGAAGCTGGAATTTTCGCTCGATATGGCACGAACTTCAACTCTGGGATATCCAAATCTGCAATTCGATTGAGATCAGTTAAATCAATAGGGAACTTTACATGCAAAATATTTTCAGGATCAATCTCTAATTCGGATTGCAGCCTTGAAAGTAAATCAGGATTGATTCCCGCTTCTATTTCCAATCGAGTAGGAGGACCAAATCTCCTACGTAATAGCTCTTGCTCTAAAGAGCTCAGTAAATCCTCTGTTTCTTCATCCTCAAATTCCAAATCTTGATTACGCGTTAATCTAAATGTGTAATGATCGAGAATCTTCATTCCTGGAAAGAGCTTTGAGAGATGCTGAGAGATTATTTCTTCAAGCGGGATAAATCGTCCTGGTTTATTTGGATCTGTTTGAATAAAGCGCGAAAAAGTCGGAGGAACTTTTATTCTTGCAAAGAATTGTTCTTTCCGCTCAGGATTTTGGACAATCACACCTAGATTCAGTGAGAGACCCGAGATGTACGGAAATGGGTGTGATGGATCTACCGCTAGTGGAGTCAGGACTGGGAAAATACGATCCTCAAAGAAATTAGTAAGGTACATGACTTCGGATTCTTCTAACTCATTCCATCGTAAAATTTCAATTCCATTGTTGTTTAGTTTCGGTAAAATATCAGAAACAAATGTCGTGCTCTGGCGTTCCACGAGTGAGCGTGTTTTCAATGCAATTTCTTTCAACAGCTCTTGCGGTGTAAAACCTGCACTATTTTTTGCTGTAACGCCAGTTTCAAGTTTGCGCATAAGAGTTGCCACACGCACCATATAAAACTCATCCAAATTGGAAGAGAAGATCGATAAAAATCTCACTCTCTCAAGTAGCGGAACGCTCTTATCTTCAGCTAATTCAAGAACGCGTTCATTGAAGGAGAGCCAGCTCAACTCTCGATCGGTCAGATAGGCCGATAAATCCATGCTCTTAGGGTCGCTTGATTTGCTTAACGGAGCATGGACAGAAGATGGCAATTGGGAAGATTCATGGTTAAGCCACTTCATGGGTCGGTAATGCTTAGCGCTGCGGCCATCTCCCGATGAAACTCCCCGCACTCGTCGCCAGAACCACGGAATAAGGAAGGTTATGAACCAACGCCACCACTCAATACTCCGCCGGTAAAAAACTTTCTTTTCTGCAGTTGGTAGTGGAGTTCGCCAGTGCAGATCAAATGGGTAATCAAGTTTCTCTAATATTGCTTGAGCACTTCGGTAATGCCCCTCGCTATTGAGATGCAGCCGATCATTCGCAAGAAAACGCAAGTCAGAGAGGAAACCTTCTTCATTAGCATCGGCAACAATTGCACCAACTTCAGCTGCTACCGCTCGCACATTGCGATTGAATTCACCGAAGCGCTCTTGCCACATCTGTGCAGTCTTTCCATTGGAGTCACTTGTCTTTTCTAGAACTGTAAATAGCAGAATAGTTGCACCAGTTTTAGCAATTTTACGAACTGTCTCGGCATAGAGCGGAAGCACAATTGCTGATTTGTAGTTAGGGCGAAGTGCATCATTGGCACCAGCATGAAAAGAGACGAGAGTCTCTGGACCAGTGATTAAAGGAAAAATCAGTGGCACTTGGTCGGTCACTACTTGATGAAGCAACTTCCCTCTGATTGCAAAATTTGCATAAGTAAACTCTAAATTTGCAGCTGCAAAAACATCGGCAATTCGATCTGCCCAACCACGATATTGCCCAGCAACAATTTCATCACTCATTCC
>WLQV01000127.1 GCA_009697555.1 Actinomycetota bacterium
AACTGATTTCAAATTGAAGACATCTGCTGCCGTAATCGTTTTATCTGTCGTGAACGCATCCTGCCATTGCACCATGGCAGCACGATCTTTCGCATTGGTATCAGTTGCCAGGGCTTCTTGTGCACTTAATTGTTTACTAGTGATCTCATGCCAGCTATTTGGGACAGCAAAGTAGACGCCAAGTTTTTTATAAGAGGGATATTGTTGAGTAGTAGTGCCGCATGATGAGAGTAAAAGGCTCATGGCAATTCCGATCACAACTGGAATTGAACGCAAAACTAATAAAGGCGATTTGAGCACTTGGTGATTCTCCCCTATTTAGCGCAAATCAACTACTTGGATGGTGCGGCGTCGATTCCACTCTCTTTGCGTTGCGCAGGGGTGATAGGGGTCGGCGCGCCAGTGAGCGGATCGCCACCACTTGCTGTCTTAGGGAATGCAATAACTTCGCGAATCGAGTCCGAACCTGAGAGCAGTGCACAGACGCGATCGATACCTAAGGCAATTCCGCCATGAGGAGGTGGGCCATAGTTAAATGCTTCGAGTAGGAATCCAAACTTGCTCTGCGCTTCAGCATCAGAGAGACCGATTACTGAGAAAACTTCCTGTTGAATTTTACGATCGTGAATACGAATCGATCCGCCACCTAATTCATTTCCATTAAGAACGATGTCGTATGCATAAGCCAGTGCATTTGCTGGATCCTTCGCAAATGTTTTGCTGAACTCAGGCTTTGGTCCGGTGAATGGATGGTGCACTGCAGTCCAACCACCGTCGTCGGTTGGCTCAAACATCGGCGCATCGACCACCCAGAGAAATTCCCACTTGCCTTCCGCAATCAGATTGCAGCGCTTGCCAATTTCTAACCGGACTGCGCCAAGTAAATTCTGTGAAGCAGAGCGCTCACCCGCTGCGAAGAAAATCGCATCGCCCTCTCCTGCGCCACAATGTGCTGCAATTCCGGCACTCTCCTTCTCAGAGAGATTCTTAGCAACTGGTCCACCTAAAGTTCCATCTTCGCCAACTAGAACATAAGCCAAGCCCTTGGCGCCGCGAGCTTTCGCCCACTCTTGCCAGGCATCCAATTCGCGGCGAGGTGAACTTGCACCACCTGGCATCACAACGGCGCCGACATACGGTGCCTGGAAGACACGAAATTCGGTTGCGCTAAAGAATTCAGTGCACTCGATGAGAGTATTTTCAAAGCGCAGATCTGGTTTATCGGATCCGTACTTATCCATGGCTACTGCGTAAGTCATTCTTGGCAGTGGCAACTTCATTTCAAAACCGACAACTTCGCGCCACACTTGCGCCACTACCTTCTCTGCAATTGCGAGTACATCCTCTTGATCAACAAAGGACATCTCTAAATCGAATTGCGTAAATTCTGGCTGACGATCTGCGCGGAAATCTTCATCTCTAAAGCAGCGCGCAATTTGGTAATACTTCTCCATGCCAGCCACCATCAGGAGTTGCTTAAATAATTGTGGCGATTGTGGCAGGGCATACCAACTACCTGGCTGCAGCCGAACTGGCACAAGAAAATCACGTGCACCCTCTGGTGTTGATCGAGTCAGGTAGGGAGTTTCAATCTCAAGAAATGCCTCTTGCTCCATGACTTTGCGGATGGTCTGAGTGACCTTCGAACGCAAACGTAGATTTGCGGCAGGAACTTCGCGGCGCAAATCGAGGTAGCGATATTTCAAGCGAACCTCTTCGCTGATGTTGGCTTCATCGCCACTATCAACCGGAAATGGCAGAGCGGCAGCTTCACTCAAGACCACAACTGTGTCGGCCATAATTTCGATCTCACCGGTAGGAACTGCGCTATTTTCATTGCCAGCAGGGCGAGCCAGAACTTCACCGGTAATTTGCAGACACCATTCCGCGCGAAGTGCGCCAGCAACTGCTTCGTCGCGAATGACTACTTGCACCCAACCGCTCGCATCGCGAAAATCGATGAAGGCAACTCCGCCATGATCGCGCCGACGTGCCACCCATCCAGCAAGAGTGACAACTCTTCCGGCATCGCTCTTACGCAACGAGCCAGCGTTGTGAGTGCGCATCATAAAAAAGTGATCCCCTATTTACTCGCGAAAAATTTACTTAAGGCGCTAAGAGTAACTGAAGTACTGGCACCGCTTGCCATCTCTTTTACTTCCACCGATCCGGCCGACAATTCACTCTCGCCCACGACCGCGCTATAGCGAGCCGCACTCTTATCGGCTTGCTTCATCGCAGACTTCAAAGATTTATCACCGTAGGCAACTTCAACGATTAAACCGCTGGCGCGAAGTTCGGCAGCTAATTGCAGAACGCGCGCCTTGCTCTCTACTCCCAGTGGAATCAGGAAGAGATCACTGGTAGTTGGCGCCGGAACTTTTCCTTCGGCCTCTAGTGCCAAAATCGCACGATCAACACCGAGACCAAAGCCAATGCCGCTGATGTCTTGGCCGCCGATCTCTTTCATTAAACCGTCATAGCGACCGCCGCCACCGATACCACTCTGGGCACCTAATTGGTGATGTACAAATTCAAAGGTAGTGCCGGTGTAATAGTCCAGGCCGCGCACCATTCGGGGATTGATCTCAAACTTAATTCCCAACGCAGTTAGTAGCTCCTGAACTTGGGCAAAATGCTCTGCTGATTCTTTTGATAAATAATCGAGCAGCCTTGGTGCATCAGACATCGCGCTACGAATCTCTTCCCGCTTGTCGTCAAAGAGGCGGAGTGGATTTAATGCAGCACGTTCGCGCGTTGCCTCATCTAGATCCAATTTCGCAATGAATTTCACTAAGTCGACCCGGTGGGCTGCGCGCGATGCGCTATCTCCTAAAGAAGTCATCTGCAATGTGAAATTACTTAAACCTAGTGAGCGAAATGCGCTATCTGCCATTGCAATCATTTCAGCATCGAGTGCTGGATCTTCACTTCCGATTGCTTCTGCACCGACTGAATAAAATTGGCGATAACGTCCAGCCTGTGGCCGTTCGGCGCGAAAGTATGCACCAGAGTAATAAACCTTCACAGGAAGTGATCCACGATCTAACCCGTGTTCGATAACGGCGCGAAGTGCACCAACTGTTCCCTCTGGTCGCAAAGTTATTGAGCGGCCACCGCGATCTTCAAAGGTATACATCTCTTTTGAAACCACATCAGTGGATGCACCGATGCGAGTAAAGAGTTCAGTATCTTCAAAGACTGGTAACTCCACTAACTCGTAACCATTAGATCCGATTACTCTCGCAAACTGATTGCGTACCCAAGAAAAAGTTTGCGACTTCGGTGGCAGGTACTCGCTGACACCTTTGGGTGCTTGAAATTTCATTTCTGATATCCCAACTTCTGCAGGTAGGGATTGCTTCTGCGTTCAATCGCAATAGTTGTTTCAGGTCCATGACCTGGTAGAACTCGCAAGTGATCGGGCAAAGGCAGAATCTTCTTCTGCAACGTCTGTGTCATCTCCGCCATTGAGCCACCAGGTAGATCGGTGCGACCGATTGAGCCAGCAAAGAGAACATCACC
>WLQV01000128.1 GCA_009697555.1 Actinomycetota bacterium
ACTGGAGCGGGTGACCGGGATCGAACCGGCATGGCCAGCTTGGAAGGCTGGGGCTCTACCATTGAGCTACACCCGCAAAGGTGCATCTGGCGAGGAGGGAATCTTGCGATTCCTACCGCTAGACAGGGTCTAAAGGTATCGGGTCGGTAAGAACTAGGGAATTTCTGCTCTAGACTTCCAACTTACGCCGCGGGGCGTAGCGTAGTGGCTAGCGCGCCTGCTTTGGGAGCAGGAGACCGGAGGTTCGAATCCTCTCGCCCCGACCAGAACATTCTAATACATCTATTGGTTAATTTATTGAGGGGTCCTTTGTGAAGAGCACGATCGAAACTTTGTCCGCTACTCGTGTTCGTCTCAGCATTGATCTTGCATACGATGAAATGTCAGAGCACATCGCAGAGGCATACAAGAAGATTTCTGGACAGGTAAACATTCCTGGATTCCGTAAAGGCAAAGTTCCACCAGCAATGATCGATCAGCGCGTAGGTCGCGGAGTTGTTATTGATGAGGCCATCAACTTGGCGCTGCCAGAGTTCTACGGTCAAGCAGCTCGCGAGCATGAAGTATTGGTTATTGGTCGCCCAACTGTTGAAATTAAAGAATTCAAAGATAAAGAATCACTTTCATTTACTGTTGAAGTTGATGTTCGCCCAGAGGTAAAGCTCCCTGATTTCTCCAAGATCACTATCGAAGTTGACGACGTGACCGTTTCTGAAGAGGACATAACCGAGCAAGTTGATGCACTTCGCGCTCGCTTCGGAACACTTATTACCGTTGAGCGTGCTGCAGCTAATGGCGACTTTGTCACTATCGATCTCAACGCAAAAATCGATGGCAAGGAAGTAGATGGCGGAAGCGCCAAGGGAATTTCATACGAAGTTGGCTCCGATCGCATGATCGAAGGACTTGATTCAGCATTGGTTGGTCTTAAAGCTGGCGATGCAAAGACCTTCACCACACAATTAGTAGGACAAGAAGAAGGTCAAAGTGGCGATGTCGATGTCACTGTCGAAGCCGTTAAAGAGCGTGAGTTGCCACCACTTGATGATGCCTTCGCAAAGCTTGCAAGTGAGTTCGATACTTTGGTTGCACTTCGCGCCGACATTGCAGAGCGCCTCGAGCGAGTGAAGAAACTCGAGCAAGGTGCTCAGGCGCGCGATCGTCTCGTTGAGAAGTTGCTTGCCGATCTTGATATTCCGTTGCCAGAGAATCTTATTGAGAGCGAAATCCACGATCACTTAGAGCGTGAGAGCCGCCTTGAAGACACAGTGCATCGCGCTGAAGTTGATACTGAAGTTCGCGTATCGATGAAATCAGATTTCTTGCTCGATGCTGTTGTGAAGGCCGAGAAAGTTGAAGTTAACGAGACTGAATTAACTGAGTACTTAATCCGCACTTCATCTCGTTATGGAATGGCACCAGATCAATTCGCACAAGAGATTTCCAAAGCAGGACAGATTTCTGCAATGGTTGCCGATGTTGCTCGCGCGAAGGCCCTTGCTGGTGTTCTCGAGCGAATCACAGTGAAAGATGCCTCAGGCAATGTGATCGATCTTGAGGCGCTTCGCCCAACACCTGCAATTCCTGCCGACTCCGTAGCCGAATAACTTGCGCTCAGAGCGAACAGGGCGCAAATAATTCGATTTTTCCTCTTATCGGGAAGCATTTAGCGCGGGAGATTGTTAGGGTCATTACAGGTAATTAAGTATCAATCCCAGTTCAGCCAGGAGGATCGTCGTGGATTTCTTGAATCAGCAAGCGAGTGAAATTATCTCTCGCTCGCCACAATCAGCATCAGGTGGTCTCGATGCTGAGGTGTACAACCGCCTCCTTCGTGAGCGAATTATTTTTCTCGGTTCAGTCGTTGAAGACTCAATGGCAAATGCAATTTGCGCACAGATTCTTCTCCTTGCAGCTGAAGATCCAGAGAAGGACATCTTCCTTTACATCAACTCACCTGGCGGTTCAGTAACTGCAGGTATGGCGATCTACGACACCATGCAATATGTCAATAACGATGTTGCAACTGTCGGCATGGGCCTTGCGGCATCGATGGGTCAATTCTTGCTCTGCGCTGGTGCACCTGGAAAGCGTTACGCAACTCCACATGCACGCATCATGATGCACCAACCATCATCTGGAATCGGTGGCACTGCATCTGACATCAAAATTCAAGCCGAACAAATTGGTTTCACCAAGCGCAAGATGGCAGAACTTATTGCGCATCACACTGGTCAGACGCTCGACACAATTACCGCCGATTCAGATCGTGACCGTTGGTTCACTGCTGAAGAAGCGAAAGAGTATGGATTCGTTGATCACGTTGTTCTATCTGCTGGACAAGTTTCAGGTCGTGGAGGAACAGCATGAAAATGGAGATGAATTCCGTGAATGAAATGACAAGTCGCTATGTTCTTCCAACAATTGAAGAGCGCACCAGCTACGGCTACAAGCGCCTCGATCCTTATACAAAGCTCTTCGAAGAGCGCATTATTTTCCTAGGCCAAGCAATCGATGACACTGTCGCTAACGACGTTATGGCGCAGCTACTCACACTTGAATCCATGGATCCAGATCGCGACATTATTTTGTACATTAACTCACCAGGTGGTTCATTCACTGCGCTCACTGCGATTTATGACACCATGCAATTTGTTCGCCCAGATGTCATGACAATCTGCCTTGGCCAAGCTGCATCTGCAGCAGCGGTCTTGCTTGCAGGTGGCGCAAAGGGCAAGCGCTATGCGCTCGAGCACTCACGCATTCTGATTCACCAACCTTATTCAGAGGGTGGCGGGCAGGCATCTGATATTGAGATTCAAGCAAAAGAGATTATGCGCATGCGCTCTCTTCTTGAAGAACTCATCGCGCGCCACTCAGTGCGCAAGCCAGAAGACATTGCACAAGACATTGAACGTGACAAGATTTTGACTGCGGCCGAAGCTGTTGAATACGGTCTGATTGATCAAGTTCTTGCGAGTCGAAAGGCAAAGCCAAGTAACTAATTGTTTTTGCGATTAATGATCGCGAGTAAATGATTAGCGACCAGCGCTAGGTGTTCTGTGTTAAAGGCCTTTGAACCGGGTGGGCTCCTTAGTTTCAAAGATTATCGTCGTCTCTTTATTTCATCGACGCTGGTAAATCTTGGCGCATCTGCTTTTCCCATTGCACTTGCTGTTGCTGTCCTGGAAAACGGGGGAGGCGCAACTGAACTTGGATTAATTCTTGGCTCGCGAGTACTTGCATCAATTCTCTTTGTTCTAGTCGGTGGGGTCTGGGCCGATCGCATCCGTCGTAAATTCGTCATGATTGGCGCCGATGTATTTCGTGGTGGCCTCGCAGCAATTTTAGTATTCGCCACTCTTCCCAGCGTTCCTCACTGGGTTATGGCACTCATCGTTTTCCTGATGGGAATTGGTGATGCATTTGGTGCACCAGCTTCAAGTTCGATCATGCCAAGTATCTTGCCGACCGAAAAACTCGGCGCAGGCAATGTTCTTCGAAATGTCACAGCACGTAT
>WLQV01000129.1 GCA_009697555.1 Actinomycetota bacterium
AAGATGCTCGGTTTCGATTCCTTTGCCAGTGCTCTCCCAATAACTGCCGACCTTTTCCAGAAGTGGCACGATGAGATTGCACCACGTTGATTCCACTCCATGTTTATCGATTGCATTTCGAAGTGTGCTTTCAACAAAATCGGTATCGAGGGCTTTGGCAGATTTAAAGAGTGCAGCAATTAACTGTGTAGCAGAATCTAATTCAGCTATAGGAGTTACTGCCGCCAGTGTTCCTTTATGTGCCAGTGCCCTCACTGCGGCATCGGCCGGAGTAACACCCGATGCAATCAGGCGACGCATCATTGTGAGCTTTGCTAAGTCCTTCGCGGAATAGCGTCGGTGCTCTCCCGGGTCATGACTAGATGGGCCGAGGCCGTAGCGTCGATCCCAGGTGCGCAGGGTGGCTGGAGCAATTCCCAAGCGCCGGGCGACCGCGGCAACAGTGAGCAGCTCATCCATGGGCACATCCTCGCCTGAAGTGGGAGAGATCACCACTTGAAATCAGATTTTTTGCCCCAGGTACTTGAACAACTTATGAAGCGATTGTAGGGTTGGGGCTATGAACACAGTAAAGCCACTTCGCCCCATTGCAGATGAATGGGAATGGCAGCAACAGGGTGCTTGCCGAGATCTGCCCTCAGAGATGTTCTTTCATCCCGATGGCGAGCGCGGCCCGAGTCGACGCAATCGTGAGCGCGCTGCTAAAGCAGTCTGTGCCACCTGCCCAGTGTTGATGGCCTGCCGTACTCAAGCACTCGCAGTGCAAGAGCCCTATGGAATTTGGGGTGGCTTATCAGAAGATGACCGCGCCAACATTCTCTTTGGCCAGAGCACTCAAGAAATCTCTCACGCTTCCTAACGTATTCCGCTCCAGCTCCTCCCTCTGTTAGGCTCAAAAACATGAAAATTACAATTACTGGCGCTACTGGCCTGCTCGGAAAGACCGCAACTCAACATTTTGCAGCCGCTGGACATCAAGTCACTGCCGTCGATCGCGTTGATGGCGAAGTGCCAGAAGGAGTCAAACTCGTCATTGGGGATCTGACAGATTTAGATTTCACCGATTCAGTAATCGCCGGCGCTGATGCTGTCGTGCACCTAGGTGCGATTCCCAGCCCACGCGATGAGCGCCAATACTTCGTCTTCCGCAATAACTGCGACAGTACTTTCGCAGTCTTCTCCGCTGCAGTTCATGCCAAGGTCAAAGTTGTTGCCTATGCATCGAGCCAATCCATTTATGGAACTGCTTGGTCTGATGATTGGTACTCCCCACAATATTTGCCGATTGATGAGCAACATCCATTGGTCTATCAAGAGAGTTACGCGCTGACCAAAGAGGTAAATGAGCTTTCAGCGCAGATGTTTGCCCGTCGCGGTAAAACTGCATTTGTGGGTTTTCGCTTTCCACTCACACACGACGTTGAGCACATCCAGAAGGTGGCTGAAGAGTTTAAATCTGGTGAAGATAAGAGAGTCTCATACCTAGCCAAGATCTGTTTCTCTTACCTCGATCGTCGCGATGCAGCAAAGGCACTTGAATTAGCTGCAACGAGCGATATCACTGGCGCAAATGTCTTTGTATTTAGCGCACCAGATAGCTTTAGTTACATGACCACTGAGGAAACATTTAAGAAGTGGCATCCCACAACTGAACTTCGTGGCGATTTCTCTGGCTATCAATCGCCCTTTACTTCACAGAAATTCATTGATCGCTTTGGTTATAAGCCGCAATACTTGCTTGATCGCAGCAAGATGTAATTGAAAAAGATAAAAGTAAGGGGCGCCTATTGCTAGGCGCCCCTTACTTTTTTGTACCTGAAATTAGTGAGAGTGACCGCCGGGGCCATGGGAGTGCCCACTGCCACCCTTGTCATCATCAGAACCTTCTGGCTTGTCATAGACAACTGCTTCAGTTGTTATGAACATCGCTGCAATTGATGCGGCATTAGCTAACGCAGAGCGCGTTACCTTGACCGGATCAATTACGCCATCTTTGGCAAGATCGCCATAAGTGTCATTGGCTGCGTTGTAACCCTCGTTCTGCTTCATGGCGCGAACCTTGGAGACTACGACGTAGCCCTCTTGTCCGGCATTTTCAGCGATCCAACGAAGTGGCTCATCGCACGCTTTGCGAACTAAGCGAACACCAACTGCAGCATCGCCTTCGAAGCCAAGATCATCAGCGAGTGCATCTGCCGCATGTACCAGCGCTGCACCGCCTCCGACAACGATTCCCTCTTCGACTGCGGCACGAGTTGCAGAGATCGCATCTTCCAAACGATGCTTCTTCTCTTTGAGTTCAACTTCAGTATGTGCGCCAACTTTGATCACACAGACGCCGCCGGCAAGTTTGGCAACTCGCTCCTGCAACTTCTCGCGATCCCAATCAGAGTCAGTGTTCTCGATCTCATTGCGGATCTCGGTAACACGAGCAGCAACAGCTTTCTTATCGCCAGCGCCATCAACGATGGTGGTGTTGTCCTTGGTAATGACGACGCGACGAGCGCGACCCAAAACTTCAAGTCCAACTTGCTCTAACTTCATGCCGAGATCGGCACTGATTACTTGGCCACCAGTAAGAATGGCGATGTCTTGCAACATTGACTTACGGCGATCGCCAAAGCCAGGTGCCTTAACTGCAGCTGAAGTAAAGACTCCACGCATCTTGTTGACCACGAGAGTGGAAAGAGCTTCACCTTCAACATCTTCTGCGATCACAATAAGTGGCTTACTTGCTTGGGCAATCTTCTCCAGAATTGGAAGAAGCTCGCTCAATGCCGAGATTTTGCCAGCAGAAATCAGAATGTATGCATCTTCGAGCACAGTCTCCATACGCTCTTGATCTGTAACAAAGTAAGGCGAGATGTAACCCTTATCGAATTGCATGCCTTCAGTGAATTCAAGTTCAAGACCAGTAGTGGATGCCTCTTCGACAGTGATAACGCCATCCTTGCCGACCTTATCCATCGCTTCTGCAATGAGATCGCCAATTGCGCGATCCTGTGCCGAAATTGTTGCGACGTCAGCGATCTGCGCCTTATCTTTGACGGCAGTTGCATGTGAGCGAAGCGCTTCGGTAACTGCAGCAACTGCTGCTTCGATACCAGATTTGATGCCCATAGGTTGAGCACCAGCAGCTAAATTGCGAAGGCCCTCTTTAACCATAGCTTGCGCTAATACAGTTGCCGTTGTTGTTCCGTCACCGGCGACATCGTTGGTCTTTGTTGCTACTTCTTTAACCAACTGTGCGCCCATGTTCTCGGCAGGATCAGAGAGTTCAATCTCTTTCGCAATAGTGACACCATCATTAGTAATGGTTGGCGCACCATAGGACTTAGAGATAACTACGTTACGACCCTTAGGTCCCAAAGTTACTTTGACTGTGTCGGCAAGAATATTGACACCGCGCTCCATGGCGCGACGAGCCTCTTCATCAAAGGCAAGTATCTTTCCGGCCATTTACTTCTTCTCAATCACTGCAAGAATATCGCGCGCTGAAAGAACTAAGTACTC
>WLQV01000013.1 GCA_009697555.1 Actinomycetota bacterium
GGTGTGCTCTTTGTGCTTCCAGTCGGCGGTGCAGATGTTCCGATTGTTATCTCACTGCTTAATGCATTTACTGGACTTACAGTTGCGGCAAGTGGTTATGTATTACAAGCAACTCTGCTCATTGTTGCTGGAACACTCGTCGGTGCTAGCGGAACAATTCTTACTCGCTTAATGGCTGAAGCGATGGGTCGCTCACTCTTTGGCACGCTCTTTGGTGCATTCACTGCAAAGCCACAAGAAGCTGGTGCTGCTACTGAAACTCGTCCAGTTCGCAATAGTTCGCCAGAAGATGTGGCGATCTTGCTGAACTATGCACGTCGCGTTGTGATTGTTCCTGGATTTGGTTTAGCTGTTGCACAGGCACAGCACACAGTTCGCGAGCTCGCAGATCTTCTCATTGCTAAGGGCGTTGAAGTTGCTTATGGCATCCACCCAGTGGCAGGTCGCATGCCAGGTCACATGAATGTGCTCCTTGCCGAAGCCAATGTTCCTTACGAACAACTCGTTGAAATGGAAGAGATCAATCCAACATTTGCACAGACCGATGTCGCACTCATCATCGGTGCCAATGACGTCGTCAACCCTGCTGCGAAGACATCGCCAGGGGCTCCGATCTATGGCATGCCAATTCTCGAAGTAGGCAATGCGGCAAACATTATTTTCTTGAAGCGCTCAATGCGCCCAGGTTTTGCCGGTATTGAGAATGAACTCCTCTTTGATCCCAAGACCACATTGCTCTTTGGTGATGCAAAGGCTTCGCTAACAAAAGTCGTTAGCGCGCTCAAGAGCGTTTAGTTTTCAAGTCGAACAACTCCCTGAACTACCTCTAAACTAAGCACATGCCTGCAATCCGCGTCAGTGACATCACGATACTTCCTCGTGTTATCGCGCCATCGAGTGCGATTGCACGTCCAGTTAAATCTTTAACAACTGCGCCACAAGGTTTTGAAGGCGAAGGCTTTCCAGTGCGCCGCGCATTTGCCGGTGTTGATCTTGCTCAACTCGATCCCTTTATTCACTTAGATCAAATGGGCGAAGTCGAATATGCACCGGGTGAACCTAAGGGCACACCATGGCACCCACATCGCGGTTTCGAAACTGTTACCTACATTATTGATGGCATCTTCGATCACCGCGATAACAATGGCGGTGGCGGAACAATTACCGATGGCGATACACAGTGGATGACAGCTGGCGCAGGAATTTTGCACATTGAAACTCCACCTGAGCATTTAGTGATGAGTGGTGGGCTCTTCCACGGTTTCCAACTCTGGGTGAACTTACCTGCAGCTAAGAAGTGGTCACCACCTGCCTATCAAGATTTACGTGCCAGCGAAGTTGCACTCCTGGCATCAGAAGATGGTGGTGCACTCATTCGCGTGATTGCCGGTGAAGTAGATGGTCATCAAGGACCTGGCACAACACAGACGCCAATTACTTTGGTCCATGCCACTTTGCAACCTGGCGCCGAATTGCGTCTGCCCTGGCGTCGCGATTACAACGCACTTGTTTACACGCTCGCTGGTAATGGTTATGTCGGCGAAGAGCGCCGCCCCGTGCAGATGGGTCAACTGACTGTTTTCGGAGATGGCGATTGCATTGTGGTTCGCGCCGCCGATACTCAAGAATCTCGCGCACCAGAGATGGAGCTCTTTATTTTGGGCGGCCAACCTATTGGTGAACCGGTTGCATGGATGGGCCCCTTTGTCATGAACACTAAGCGCGAAGTTCTCCAAGCATTTGAAGATTTCCAGAAGGGCCTACTCGGCACTGTTCCCGCCGTGCACATTCCCAGTTCTGCACCCAAGAGCACTCTCAATCGCGGCGGCGAAGGTTCCAAGCTCGGCGGAGATCGCAAAATCGATGCCAACGTTGATGCCAAGAATGTGCTCTCTGCACACAATGCTCCGACGGAGATGCAGGAGAAGCCTTAATTAGTAAGCAGGAGAAGCCTTAAATAGTAAGTAATAGTTAATTCAGCGAGCTCAATGTGATAATTACTCTGTGAAGTAAATTCTCAGCACGATCGCAACAGCAGGCACTAATCCACAGCCATTAATTCTCTTGCACACCGTACAAATTTTTTGTCAGTGGCTCCCTCCACAATCTTCCTCATGTCGCTTCTGCAACTTCATTCGAATAATTCGGATGGATCCGAGTCTTCCGACCGCGTTGAGTTCGCCAGTCGCACTGAGCATTCAGATTCCTCAGAGAAGATTTCCCAACTTCTTAGCGCGCAACCTGGAATTAATGTCCTTGCCGAACTTGTAGACATTGATCCATTCACTTTAAATAAGAGCCAGCGGATCGATTTTCTTGAGGCACTAGAGCGTCAAGCAAGTTGGCTCAATGCCATTATGCAACGTGCCCTCGTGGCCGTTGCCGGCAATGAGAGTGAGAGTCCTGAGAACCTCTGGTCAGGAGTGGACGATGCAGAGCGCGAAGAAGTAGCCAGCGCACTCCGACTATCCGGAACTACTGCACAGTTGCGCATCGATGTCGCTCGCACACTTACCAATCATTTGCCACAGACTTGTACCGCACTCGCAACTGGCGAGATCTCAACTGCACATGCCACTGTCATCGCAAAAGAGACGTACTCGGCCATAAGTGAGGGGCTCTCAACTTTTGCAATTCAAGAGATTGAGTCACGCGCATTGGCCCATGCTGAATTTCATACACCCGGCCAAGTTGCCAACAAGGTGCGCCACGAAATTGCGAAATTAGCACCGAAAAATTTTGAAGAGTCTGTTGCCATTGCGCGTGATTCTCGCCGAGTCACTTGCTATAACGATGTTGCCGGCATGGCCACTATTGTCGCGATCTTGCCCGCACCTGATGCGAAGACAGTGATGTCTGCGATTGATGCCTATGTGCAGCGCGAAAAGAATCAATCACGCTTATCTCAGAGTAGTGACTCACTTATTGATAATTCAGATGACTCTTCATCTTTGCAGGCAAGTAATTCCACCTTTTCGCAATCTAGAGATCACACTTCCCTCGATAATTCAGAGAAGATCGAAGACATTCGCGACGGCAGAAGTATGGACATGCGCCGCGCTGATGCTCTGGCTGCAATTGCCGCGATGGCACTTGCAGCAGAGAGCAACGAAGTCACACCGCATCGTCGACCAATTTCTATCAACGTGACCGTGGATTTACCAACACTCCTAGGACTGGCAGAAAATCCTGGCGAGTTGGCAGGCTACGGAGCAATTCCTGCATCACTTGCTCGCGAACTTGCAGCCGATGGAAAGTGGCGAAGATTTATTACCGATCCATACTCCGGGGCACTTCTTGATTACGGTCGAGAGAGTTATCAGCCACCGCAAGAGTTAGTTGATTTTCTTATCGCTCGTGATCGAACTTGTCGATTTCCTGGTTGTCGAAGAGCTGCTTGGGCAAGCGATTTAGATCATGCAGAGAGTTGGGATGAAGGTGGCGCTACATCTGCCGAAAATTTAGGTGCGCTCTGTCGAAGACATCATCGAATGAAGACACATGGTGGTTGGAAATTAGAGAGCTTTAGTGATGGATCCTGCGAGTGGACCTCACCTGTCGGCAAGAAATATCATGTGCCGGCTCGCCCCATTGGCGAGACGCAATAACTCACTTGTGCCCTCTAATTCACTTACTAGCTACTAATCCAGTTGGCGAGACGCAATAAAATTGGCTCGCAAACCATTTAATGTGCTTTGATTTACCTATGAAATCACTTGCCGTGCTTGTCGCAATTCTCTTTCTTACTGCAATCTTCGGTGGGCCAATTGCGCTAGGGCTGAGCTATTTTAATGTCACTACTCGTCGCGGCAGACTAATTCGTCGAATCGCTATTTTTACTTTGTCGCTCTGGACAATTTTGACTGGTCTACAATTTCTTATTGCAAACGTGCCCGTTTTCGTTCGCTTTATCGGAATTGCTGGAATGACTTTCGCTGGTGTTGCAATCTTTCGTGAAACTAGAAAGAACAATCATCAAGAAGGGCCAAATGGTCCAGGATTAAACGAGCACTAATTATTAATTAAGCATGCATGGTGGAGGTGCCGGGAATCGAACCCGGGTCCTTCGGTATCAAAACAGGGCTTCTACGGGCGTAGTGCGCTTATCGTTTTCTCAGTTCCGATTCTCTTACACACAAGTAATCGACGAACTCAGTCATGGAACTGTTCTCTGAAGTTGTCCACGACACCAACTTCATGAAAAGCCCTCTAGCGGCGTTAGGTTCCAGAGCGAAGGCGAATCTGGACTAACGGATCACAGAGCTAGCTTAGGCAGCTAGTTGATAATCAGCGGCAGTTGTACTGGCGCTTAGTTTTTTGCACAGGTTATTGGTTAACGAGATCATCCTGGCTTCCTCGGCCCGCTTCCCCTGCCTCAACATCCAAAGTCGAGACCGTTCACCCCCATGGGAGTTAGAAAGCATTATGAAGTTTTTCCTCTTGCGAGTGACCCAATTCTACTTTGTATAAGCACTTACTGGCGACCACGTTTTTGAGCGTAAAGAGCGAGAAATTAATTCTTCCCAGAATTTCTCCGCGAGATCTCGCGCTCGGCCTCACGTGATGCTTCCTTCTCCATAAGTGCATTTCGCTTATCGTGTGCTTTCTTTCCGCGAGCAAGGGCTAATTCCACCTTTGCTTTTCCATCTTTAAAATAAAGCGAGAGGGGAATAAGAGTCAATCCACCCTCTTTGGTGCGACCAATTAACTTATTCACTTCACTTTTGTGCATGAGAAGCTTTCGATCACGACGAGGAGTGTGGTTTGTCCATGTTGCTTCGGTGTACTCGGGAATGTGCACGCCACTAAGCCACAACTCACCATCTTGCACCATCGCAAAGCCATCGATGAGAGATGCGCGTCCTAGGCGAAGGGATTTCACTTCAGTGCCAGTAAGAACCAAGCCACATTCAAACACTTCTTCGATGTGGTAATCGTGACGCGCTTTCTTGTTCTGCGCGATAAGTTTTTGACCGATCTCTTTTGGCATTAGATCGACGTTCTACTTAGACCTTGAGATAGCGTCGAAGAGTAATTAATGAGGCAAGTGAAGAAACTACAAGACCAGTAAAAAGCAACCAAGCCGATGCTGTAACAACTTCGCCCCAGCCAAAGAATTTGGTAAATGTGAGAAGTGGCGCAACCTTTGTATCCACTACATATTTTAAGCCCGACAAAATTCCACTGGCGAAAATCCAACCAATTACCGCGCTAAAGAGACCTTCTAACAAGAATGGAAGTTGGATTGAGAAAGAACTGGCGCCAACTAATTTCATTACATTGGTTTCACGGCGACGGTTAAATGCTGCAATGCGAAGTGTGTTGCTAATGAGTAGGCCAGCTGTGAGAACTGAGAAGAGGCCAATCAAGAGTGCGCCGTTTCGAAGCACACCGAGTAATTTAAAGAACTTATCTAAAATTGAACGCTGATCTTGCACAACATCCACACCAGGTCGTCCGGTAAATGCACTCACAATTACTGCAAATTCAGTTGGATCTTTTAACTTAACTCGGAAGGATTCTGGCAATTGATCTGCGGTGACATTCTGTGAAATTGCAGATCCCTTAAAACGCTCTTGGAATCGTGAGAATGCCTCTGATTGTGATTCGTAGTAAACATCTTGCACAACTGGAAGTGCCTTGAGATCTTGCTGAATAGAGAGACGTTGGGCGGCACTTACTGCGCCGGCGCTACATGAAGCAGATTCCGATAGAGGACCGCAGAGAAATACTGATACTTCGATCTTGTCATACCAATAATCTTTCATAGCTTTGACTTGAGAGTTGGCCAAAAGTCCAATACCAAGCATGGAAAGAGAGATGGCGACAGTGACAATTACCGCAAAAGTCATTGTGAAGTTACGACGAAGACCAATCTTTACTTCGTTGAGGAGGAATCCTGCGCGCATTTTCTCTCCTTATCCCGTGTATCCATAGACGCCGCGAACCTGGTCACGAATGACATGGCCACCTTCGAGCTCAATTACGCGCTTGCGCATCTGATCAACAATTCCAGAATCATGGGTAGCCATGATGACAGTGGTGCCATCGCGATTAATACGGTCAAGCAACTTCATAATTCCCACACTTGTTGCCGGATCTAAGTTTCCAGTTGGCTCATCTGCGATGAGAATCGGTGGCCGGCTTACATACGCGCGAGCAATTGCCACACGCTGCCCTTCGCCACCAGAGATCTCACTTGGAAAACGATCTGCCTTATCCCCTAAGCCCACAAGATCCAAAACCTCAGGGACTTCGCGATCAATCTCCTTCTGTGAATTACCAAGTACATGCAGTGTGAAAGCAACATTTTCAAAGATTGTTTTATTGGGAAGTAAACGAAAATCTTGGAAGACGGTTCCTACTTGGCGGCGCAGCTCTGGGACTTTGTGATCTGCAAGTGTGTTTAAATCTTTACCAGCCACATGAATAGTGCCGCTACTTGGTCGCTCTTCGCGAAGTACTAAGCGAAGAAAGGTTGATTTACCAGAACCAGATAAACCAACAAGGAAAACGAACTCACCTTTTTGGACATCGAGATTGACGCTATCAAGTGCAGCGTGATCTTGGCCCGGGTAGACCTTGCTCACATTCTCAAAGCGAATCACGCCGAACTCCTCAAGTGCATAGTCGGTGCTCGCAGTTGCGTGCGCCAGGGTGGAACGATGGCTCTAGTTTATGGAGAAGTCATGCGAAAGTGAGAGAACTTGCCCTTCTTTCACCCTAATAATTGCTGTGATTTGCTCAATAGGTGCCCCATTATGGGCAATTTCCAGAGTACTGAAAGTGAGAGCGATTAATTACTTCGCTGCCCACTTCTGCGCCAACGAATTCCAGCTTCGATAAATTCATCAATTTCACCATTGAGAACTGCGCCGGTATTTCCAGTTTCATAATCAGTACGGAGATCTTTAACCATTTGATAAGGATGTAATACATAAGAGCGCATTTGATTGCCCCATGAACCTGAGTTATCGCCTTTGAGTGCATTGATCTTGGCTTGTTCTTCTTGGCGACGACGCTCTAACAACTTTGATTGCAAAACTGCCATTGCTGTTGCACGATTTTGAATCTGTGATCTTTCATTCTGACAAGAGACAACAATTCCCGTCGCAATGTGCGTAATGCGAACAGCAGAATCAGTTGTATTTACACCTTGCCCGCCAGGCCCAGATGAGCGATAAACATCTACCCGGATCTCTTTCTCGTCAATCTCAATGTGATCACTCTGGTCAACTACTGGCACTACTTCAACACCACAAAATGATGTATGGCGGCGACTCTGGCTATCAAAGGGTGAGATACGGACTAAGCGATGTGTTCCTTGCTCAACCGAGAGAGTTCCGTATGCATAAGGTGCGGCAACTCTAAATGTGGTTGATTTAATTCCAGCCTCTTCCGCAAAAGAGGTTTCCAGCACATCGACTTTGTAATTATGGCGTTCGCAGTAGCGCAGATACATACGCATAATCATTTCTGCCCAGTCAGCTGCTTCAACGCCACCGGCCTCTGATCGGATCGTGATTAAAGCATCGCGATCATCGTATTCACCATTGAGAAGAGTCTGGACTTCTAATTCGCTAACGGTTTTTTTCACTGCATCAAGTTCTTTATCAACATCTGCTTGAGCGGCTGAATCGCCTTCACTCGTTGCAAGATCAAGAAGGATTGGCAAGTCTTCTACTCGTTGGCGCAATTCCACCAACCGTTTAATCACATTCTGCACCCGAGAGAGGCGACTGGTTACCTTCTGCGCATTTTCAGGGTCATCCCATAAATTAGGAACACCCGCTGCTTCTTCCAACTTAATCGCATCTTCACGAAGTTTTGGCAGATCCAAGACTTTCTCGATCGAAAGAAGGGTCGCGCTAGTTGCGGAGATCTCTACTTGGTAATCGCGCGCGGCCATGGTGCAAGCCTACCCTGAGTGTTACTGCGAAGATTTTAGATCGATGAGATTTCGCGCCACCGCCATTGCTTGAATTTCAAAATTCTGGCTATCGGCAAAAGGCAGTTTGAAGGGTAGGCGAATTTCAGATTTGGTATGAACTTCAAGCGATGTGCTATCGCAAACAAAATTACTCAACACGATGCTTAAAATCTCTGGCCGAGAAAAACTTCCCGGTTTTTCTTGCCGATTTTCTAATTCACGTAGAACTCTGGCTAGCGCAATAGGGCAGTCAATGGGAAGTGGAGAGCTGCCACTGTAATAGCGAGATTCGTCTACTTCGTGAGTGCCACGTTGAGCTGCCATCTCAGTGATGTGCGTCAATGATGCCTTTGCAACTGTAAGCGATGACAAATCGGTGATTAGGAGTATTGCCGAAAGTACTAGAAGAAATAATCCCAAAGTAAGGACAGTGACCGAACCCTTCTCACTATTTGCCTTGGAGAATTCTTCCTCTGCCCATCCTCGATAATTTTGAACTATCGCCATGTGTGAACTATCGCCATGTTTTAACAATCCCACGGTGAACTATCGCCACGGTGAAACATATTCTTCTGCGGAAACAGTGGAGAGATACTGCCCCGCAGGCTCCTGATTACTAGGAATTCTCAACTCAATCTTTACTCGTTCACCACGGCGCCAACATGGTTGGTTCTCGCAACTTATCTCAAACCTGGTGCGCTCAATTTGATCAGGAGAATATCCAAGTGCAGCTCCGCCAATCTTGAGTACTTTGAAGACATTCTCTTCTGCCGATTGTGCGCTATCTGAAATAGCGAATGCGCGGACCATTTGTCGCACGAGGGTTCTTGCCGTTAATTCTGTGTAGCTTAATGATGCAAATGTGTTCAAATAAATAAAAATTGGAATAAAGAGTGGAATGGCGAGCATAGAAAATTCGACAGCCGCACTGCCCTCTTCCGATAGAACTAACTTTCGCTGCATCAGGCTATTTACTTTCAGGTTCAACAACCGCTATCCCCGTTACATCACTTACTCTGGACTGGTTAATTCCTCGAGGGCCTGAGAGTCCAGCAGGGAGCAAGTTAATTAATTCTTGGCGCCGATGTGTGATGACAAGTGCTAAGTCGGTAAGTGATGGTGCCTCACCCAAATTGATAACTTGCGCATCGGGAGTGAGTACGTGAGAAATGGCACTCCTTGTTGCCTCTGATTGCACAATCGCAATCTCGTTATTTCTTGCCGAGATTGTTAGCACCAACTGCATTGAGATAAGAAAGAGCACCATTAAGGGAATTACCACTAGTGCGCTCTCTACGGAGCCTGCCTCACTGCAACAATTCTCTAGGCGAGCTAGTGATTTCTTCACGCCAGCATTCTGGGCAAATGCCATTGTTAGCGAATGCCATTCATAGAATCTAAAGAATTCCGTAAAATTGTTGTGAGACGAGGTGCCGCAATTGTCCAGATCGCAGTGACTAGGCCAGTTGTCATAAGAACTACAAGAACCCAACCGGGTACATCGCCCTGCTCAGAAGAGGCGTATTTCATTACCGGCTGTAACCATTTCCACTTTGCAAAGTAATTTTGCAGGCTAATTCGCAGGTCAAGTATTTTTTGAAAAGAACTGAGAGATAGTAGAAAGAGTTTGGTACGCAATAAAGGTAATGCACGAAATGATTGCATCGATTTGAGGGGTTTCATTAATAACCTTTCTAATTGGTGAGGGAAAGTCCTATTTATTAAACTTGGTTCTTTCATTACATTAGTGAAGCGAATATTTAGTGCACGAGCGAAGCGAGCATTCATTGCATACATAAAGGTATGCGGGTTTGCGCAAAAGCTGCACTTAACTTTCAATTGCTGTAGATGAACTTCAATTGTGGAGAGTGCTTGCCAACGTGCTTGCCAACGTGCTTGCCAACGTGCTTGCCAACGTGCTTGCCAACTTGCTTGTGCATTCTCCTGAGCTGCCTGCATTTAGCCAGCGATGAGATTGAGATGACTCAGTGATGGCCAAAGTGCAAAGAGAATCGAAACCGGAAGAATCAGAAACACGATAGGCACCATCATCGAAATCTCGGCTTTCCCTGCGCGTTCTAAAACATGGCGATGGTAGAGATTGCGGACTTCGATTACTTGGCGCTGTAAGACTTCGGCAAGTGGTGTGCCGCGGATAAGTGCGCTAACTGTTGCATCAACAAATTGCCTCACTAAAGGTGAATTTGTTCGAGCCCCGAAACGATCGAGGGCAGATTGCAGTGAATGTCCGCTGCGGACTTCTGAAATTACATGAAGTAGTTGGTTATGTAGTTCTCCAGCGCTTCGCTCAGTAACGTAACGAACGGCACTCAATGGTGCTTGGCCTGCACCAATCGCAAGAGTTAAGAGCTCCATAATTGCGGGAAATTCCAGATCTATCAATTCACGTTGCTTCTTCACATCTCTCGTGAGTGCAAAATCTAAAAATAGAAAGGTTGAAATCCCGATTATGAGAGAGAGTAGGAGAGCTCTTCCGAGATCAAGAAAGAGCAGCATGAGGAGCGAAAATGAAACAAGAATCGCGATGAGAACTTTCTGCCACATTATTATACGAAAGGTCTCTGCTCTCAGAGTGATAGCTGGGACGCTATTTTCACGGCTATGAAGTTCTTCGATACGGGAATTAACTTTTGAGAGATCGGGAATCTTTGCCAGTTGTAGCCGAGTGAGATTTCTTTCGCTATTTGTGGAAAGGAGAAATATTGCAAGAGTTGCGAGGAGGAATGAAAGGGTTAATTGCAATTGGATCATGGGGTAAAGACCCTTACGCCCCCTTTGATGCGCCCGAGAAATGACATCCAGAGAAAAGCTAAAACTGTAAGTGCGACTCCTGCACCAAGAATTAGCACTCCGGTCGGTTCGGAGAATGCGCTCACAGTTCCAGGTTGGCTCGATAGGAGTAGCAGTAGGAGCCAAGGCGCAGATGCTGATAGATACGCGGAGTTCTTCACCCAACCCTGCTTAACCGCTATCTCTTTGCGTAGTTGTAAATCTGCTCGAACAAAATCTCGCAGGGACCGCATTGTTGATAATAGTTCCCCGCCGCCAAGTGATTTCGCAAGAAGTATCGCCTCGCAAATTTGATCGCTGACTGGCCCAGCCAACTCATGCTTAAGTGACATAAGTGAGAGCGAGAACTCATCACCGCCTCGTAAGCTCTGGGCGAATTGGTGAAAATAGGGGCGAAGAATTTCCGGTCCACGTGAACTCAAACCCACCAGCGTCTGTGCTAATGACTCGCCACTATAAATTCCAGAGATGATCTGATCGAGTGCTTCTGGCCATGCGCTACGTAACTCTTCTCTCTCTCGGACTTTGCGATTGTGGTGTCGAATCCGCCAAATAAGTCCTGCAAACAGAGCAAAGGGAATTGAAATTACTGCAGAATTTGTAACCACGTAAATGAGTAAAAATGTTGTAGTGGCAATCGCTGCGCCTTCTAAGAACAATCTATCTCTTGTACTAATTCGCAACGTTGCACCTTTTTACTTGTGGCTTGCGATTTTCATCGTGATTAATCTGAAATTTCTCAGGTTTAGACTCAGAGATGGCAGCTATCCCCAAGGTATTTAGCGTCGCAGTGGACGAAGTGGCTGAAGAAGAAGAAGAAGAAGAAGAAGAAGAAGAAGAAGAAGAAGAAGAAGAAGAAGAAGAAGAAGAAGAAGAAGAAGAA
>WLQV01000130.1 GCA_009697555.1 Actinomycetota bacterium
TGGCCTTTACTCGCATTGTGACTTTCTCGCTCATTATTTTCTCCTTCGCTAGAACGTTAAATTAATCGAGGTAATCGCGTAATACTTGGGAACGCGATGGGTGGCGCAATTTCGACATGGTCTTTGATTCAATCTGGCGAATTCGCTCACGAGTAACACCGTAAACCTTGCCAATTTCATCCAGTGTCTTTGGTTGGCCATCGGTAAGACCAAAGCGCATCGCTACAACTCCTGCTTCACGCTCGGAGAGTGTGTCGAGAACTGAGTGCAATTGCTCTTGCAGCAAGGTGAATGAAACTGCATCGGCTGGAACAACTGCCTCTGAGTCTTCAATCAAATCACCGAACTCTGAATCGCCCTCTTCGCCCAGTGGGGTGTGAAGTGAAATTGGCTCACGGCCATATTTTTGAACTTCAACCACTTTCTCGGGAGTCATGTCTAGTTCGCGCGCTAGCTCTTCAGGGGTTGGTTCGCGACCAAGATCTTGCAACATCTGACGTTGCACACGAGCTAACTTATTGATGACTTCAACCATGTGGACTGGAATACGAATGGTTCGCGCCTGATCAGCCATAGCGCGGGTAATTGCTTGGCGAATCCACCAGGTTGCATAAGTCGAGAACTTGTAACCCTTGGTGTAATCGAATTTTTCTACTGCACGAATCAAACCAAGGTTGCCCTCTTGAATGAGATCAAGGAAGAGCATTCCACGACCGGTGTAACGCTTTGCAAGTGAAACAACCAGACGTAAGTTGGCCTCGAGCAAGTGATTCTTAGCGCGGGCGCCATCTTCGGAGATCCACTCCAGCTCTTTCTTGAGCTTCTTATCGAGCTTCTTCTCAGTAGCAATCATCTCTTCAGCAAAGAGGCCCGCTTCAATACGTGTCGCAAGTTCTACTTCGAGCTCAGCATTGAGCAGAGCCACGCGGCCAATCTGCTTGAGGTAATCCTTAACTGGGTCAGCTGTTGCACCTGCCGTCATAACTGTCTGTACTGGTGCATCATCTTCTTCTGATGCCTTTAATGTAAATGCATCTGCTTCATTTCCGGAGGCTTCCTCGGCAAGGTTGACGACTCGAGGTTGATTACCCTTCTCCTCAGTACTTTCCTCACCTGGAGTATCGGCAACGAGTGATTCAAGATCTTCTAATTCAACTTCTTCCAATTCAACTTCTTCGCCATCAATTTTTGTTACTAGTGGCTTGCCAGGCTTCTCAGCCTTAGCTGTTGGAGTTGGTGCGGCAAGAACTGGTGCTGGTGCAATCAGTGCGTAATCACTCTTCTTTAGCAAGCGATTAGCGCTACCTAGATTTTCTTTCTTGAGTTTTGCGGAGAGCTTCTCTACTGTCTTAGCAATATCTCGGGCCTGATCGATAAGTGGACGATCCTTGGCTTTCGGAATCCGATTGAGTGAGATGCCACGTGCTTCTAGTTCAGCGAGAATCTCTTTCTGTTGCGTAATCGCTGCCTTGGCATCGACAATTAATTGCACATCGCGCGCATCTAAAATTTGTTTTACTGGAATCTTTACCGGCGCAGCTTTTTTCACTGGTTTCGCTGGTGCCTTCTTTGCGACTTTCTTCGCTATTTTTTTAGCAACAGGCTTTTTAGCGGCAGCTTTCTTAGCTTTTGCCTTATTTTTGGGCGCACGAGTTACAGGCACAGATATCCTTTGTTTGATATTCGATTGTTGAATCTCTCTGATTCAGCAACGAACGACTATGACTATATTATAATTTGTCCACAGGCATCAGCGCACCTTTAAAACCCGAATCTGCCTACCTAAATCGAACTTTTTCCCAAAGTCAGAGCCTTTTTGATGATTTCGCCCACCGTCTCGACTTCCACGAGGAAGCCATCGTGGCCAAAGGGTGAGGAAATGGTCTCCACTGGCACTGCAGTGGGCGCCAGCTCGACGATCTCATGTTGTAGTCGTGGTGGGAAGAGGCGATCGGTATCGATCGATACCACCATCACAGGGACCTGCAAGGTGCCAAGTGCGGCAGCAACACCGCCGCGATCGCGACCGACATCGTGAGAATTCATCGCTTCAGCCAGAGCGATGTAGGTATTGGCATCAAAACGGCGCGCTAACTTATCGGCTTGATGATCCAGGTAGGACTCCACCGCAAAACGACCAGTGTCATCGCCTTGCAGTTCGCGCCCAAAGCGCATATCCATTTCAATTTCGGTACGGAAGGTTAAATGGGCGATTCGACGCGCAATACCTAGCCCCTCATTAGGGCCGGCTTTCTCTTCGTAATAATCTCCGCCATGAAAATTGGGATCGGCTTTAATTGCGCGAATTTGAATTGCAGACGTTGCAATCTGATCACCAGTTGCAACCGCTGATGAACCAATCGTGCAGATCGCGCCAATGCGCTCTGGATATTGAATCGCCCACTCGAGCGAGCGCATGCCACCTAGTGATGGCCCCACAGCTAATTTATAGTGAGAAATTCCTAGCGCATCGCTAAATGCAACTTCGGCGGCAACCATGTCGCGAATGGTGATCGATGGAAATCGTGAACCGTAACGTTTGCCATCGGGTGCAATAGATGATGGACCAGTGCTTCCCTGACAGCCACCAATTAAATTTGGGCAGACCACAAAATATTTATCAGTGTCAAAGGGCAGACCAGGTCCAACCATTTGTGGCCACCAGCCAGGAATATCTGACCACCCGGTCCACGCATGGTGCACCAAAATTGCATTATCTTTTGCAGCAGAGAGCGTGCCCCAGCTTTGATAGCAGATGGTGACATCGTTAAGAACTTCACCTGACTCTAAAGTCAGATCTCCGATCGAGATGAATTGACGATCGCCCGGATCTTCATGTTCCAGCCACGCACCTGTGACTTTAGGGATAGGCATAATCTCTTGCTCCTCGCACTTGTTAGACCAACTCAACATCTAGGAGTTGACCAACCAGGTCGTCACCCGGAGCACCCCACCGCGGTGGAGGGTTGCCGTCCAATTAGCCGGGGCTTACAACTGGAACTCGTGACCTGTGAGTATTCTACAACCTCCAATGGCAAGGGCGAAGCCAAGTAAAGTGATGGGGTGAAGCGCCGCTTTCAGTTAAGCCATGTTCTGATGCTGGCGCCCTACCTCTTTCTTATGGTGCTCTGCGGCTTAGTGCCACTTGTTCTGGTCTTCAACGAAACCCGCGGTCGCTCCTTTGCCAATGGAATGGGCGGCTTCCACTCTTTCTATGCCGTCCTTCACGACTTTCGCTTTCCATCTGCGCTACAAAACACTCTCACTTTGGTGGCAATTTTTGTGCCACTGATGATGGCTTTCACGCTGCTCTTTGCACTCCTTCTTGATTTTAATGACAAGCCATGGCGTCAATTGCTTCGTGCTTCCTACATGATTCCCGCGACGATCACTGGTGGCGTGGCGCTACTGCTCTGGTATGCGATGTTAGAGCCAGCGCTTTCACCCTTTCGTTGGGTAATGGAGCGTTTAGGACTTGTCAGTGCTTCGCAAATTTGGCGCCAAGAAAA
>WLQV01000131.1 GCA_009697555.1 Actinomycetota bacterium
CGATAAGGAATGGTTTTAAATATTCATCGACTGCAGTTTTCACCATTAAGTAACGTTGTGTGAAAGTTGCACAGCCAAGGCCGTAAAGACCTGGCTCAGATGTCTCAACTTTTACAACTACTAAGTTAAGGCCCTCTGGAGCAGTGAGAATGCAGCGGACATCGGTAATCGTTATTGGTTTAGTCATAAGGAGAGCCTAAAAGTTTTTCTGCACTAAGTAAAGGTTTTACTGGAAAATACCAAGTAGTAAGTAATAGGATTGATCACATGTCATCACGCAAAAATCCAGATCTCACCAGAATTTCAGATACGCGATCCGGATGTGGTGAGGGTCCGATTTGGAATGCGAAGACTCGCGCAGTGACTTGGGTCGACATCGCGGGAAATTGCTGGCACCAAACAATTCTTGGCTCAAATAAGACAACCACTCATGCCGCGCCTTCAACTCTTGGCGCACTCGTTGAACGCAAGAGCGGTGGTTATGTCGCAGCTACAAAAGAGGGTTTTGCGGATATCTCATCAGATGGAACTTTCACACCTTTTGCTGAATTTCTCGGCAAGGAAGAGCGCTTCAACGATGCAAAGGCCGATGCGAGTGGTCGTTGGTGGGCCGGTTCATTAACGACAGATTTCGTTCCAGGTCGCGGTCGGATCTGGGCACTCGAAGCAGATCGCACTTACCGGGAAGTCGAAGTGGGCTTCAATCTTCCTAATGGAATTGGCTGGAGTCCAGACAATAAATTTATGTACTTTGCCGATAGCACCGATCACGTGCTCTGGCGCTTTGACTTTGATTTAGCTACCGGAACTCTTCGCAATAAGAAGGACTTGGTTCGCTTTGATAAAGGTGAAGTTGTTCCAGATGGCCTCACCATGACCGATGATGGAAAAATTCTCCTTGCTATGTGGAATGGCTTCCGGATTGAAGTCATTAATCCAGATGGTTCACGTGAAGAGCCGATCCAAGTTCCAGTAAAGCGCCCTACTTCATGCTGTTTCGTTGGAGATAAGCGCGATATTTTGATTCTTACCTCCGCCACATCAGATGTAAACCCTGAAGCGGAAGAATTCACTGGCCAGACGATGGCAATCAGTGGGCTCGGATTTACTGGCGCAGAGAGTGAAAAATTCGGTGGCTAGTAATAGCCCCTCCAAAAAATTCTCGCTCTCATCGCGCTATGGCCTTTATGGTCTCTTCTTCTTCATGGGATTTAGCACAATGGCCTGGTTGCCTCGTTTCCCTGAGGTAAAGGCACAACTTCACCTCACCAATGGACAATTCGGAACACTCCTTACTAGTGGAGCCATTGGTGGAGTTTTAGCGCTACTTACTGTTGGCCACATCGTGCATCGAGTTGGTTCTTATCCGGTGCTCTTTGGCAGCATCGTGGTCTACCAATCTGCAATGGTGACAATCGTGCACTTGACCTCACCACTGCTATTTCTACTCTGTAATTTCGTAATGGGAATGGGAATTTCTGGCTTTCATATTTCAGTCAATTCCCAAGCGATGTACGAGCAAGATCGCAGAAATATTATTCTCCTGCCGCACACAGCTGGAATGTGGACTGCTGGAAGTCTCTCCACCATTATTTTAAGCGGACTCTTGGTAACACATGTTTCGCTCGTGAAGCATATTGTTACATTGACTATCTTCTCCTTCTTCGCGATGAACATCATGCTCCAAGCAGTTCGCAAAGATTCACTGCAAGGCAGCAAGGAGCCTGAAGTAAAGCGTGACATCAAATATATTTACAAGACTTTTCACATCGACTGGATGGTCAGCATTGGTTTTCTCCTTGCGATTCAATTTGAATTTGCCGCTGGAGATTGGGCGACTATCTTCTCTAAAGAAGATCTCAAGATAAAAGTCTCACTTGCTGCTGTTCCTTACATGGCTTTTATGTTTGCAATGATCTTTGGTCGTTTTGGCGCTTCGAAAATGATCAAGAGATTTGGCATGGAGAATGTCATCAAACGCAGTGGCATTTTTGGTGGAGTTAGCTTTCTTATCTTTATGAATATTGCGGTCTACTTCACCGATCGCTCGCATACCCTGACATTTATCTTCATTGTTTTGGCATTCTTCTTAGGTGGACTTGGTGCATCATTTAATCCGCCGCTCTTCCTTAATGCAGCAAACAATCGCTCAAAGCATCCAGCCAGTGTTGTTATTGGCCAAGTTGGTGTGATGAATACTTCACTCACTGCGCTCTTCAAAGCAATCATTGCCTGGGTAGCTCAGTTCGCATCGCTTCAAGTTGCGCTAATGATTCCAGCCGTGATGTTGATCTGCGTTGGATTCTTTGCCCACATTGCGGCGCATAAAGGTGAAGCGAACTAAAAGTTAATTGAGTCCGTATCGAGTCAGCATTGATACGCCAATAGCAGCACGGCGAACTCGCTCGCGCGCAGTTGATTCCACCAAACCTTGTATGTGGCCACCGGCTGGGTAGAGTCCGGGGGAGTTACGTAGTGTGAATTTGATGTAAATCGGTGCTGCAATGCGCACGAGATCTGGGACTTCGTAATGGCGAACTGCGCCACCGAAATCATCAGGACCTTCAACGTAAACATCAACCGGAATGTCTACCTGGCTGCGGATTGCAGAAATCTGTTCAAGGGAAAGATCGGTAGCCAAGTTGAGAGTGGAAGCACCTAGCTCTTGAAGAACCTGTGCAGTTGCTGGGTTATTGCAGGGCATCGCAACTGAAGTTTTCAGTATGAAATCAGTTGGCAAGTCTCCAGATTTCTTTGCCTGACCTAAAACTTTCAATAACCCAATGTCGCCCACCAATACAGAGCGCACACCTAACTTTGCGCCATGAATGACATCTTCTAGCGCGTAGCGAAGTTGATCGGCGCCGCGAAGTGTTGGAGAAGTAACAATTCCGGCCGAAGATGAACTCTGCTTTCCAATATCCCATGATGCGCGAGGCCCGATGAAGAGACAGACTTCGATGTTTTTTTCGTTGCCGATCTTCACCATCTCTTGAATTTCAGAGTCGAGTTGCATCATGATTCCGGAGCCTTGCGAGATGCGACTTACTGGAACTTTTAATTTCGCTGCTTCTTCGAGTACTACCTTGAGTGCTTGTGGTCCTTCAACAGATGGAATTTCAATCTTCCATCGTGAGCCATCTGCAAAGCGCTTACTTGATGCAGGAAGCGTTCCTTCATCTGCACTCTGAATTGATTGCTTCGCCAAAACTGCATGGGCTTCGTGCATTGGACCCTTAGGGTCGCGGCTTGGTAACCAATCGCTCATTAGGCAGACTCCTCAAATAATTAACTTCTGAAGAGTAGCCCAAGACCTACTGGAGAAAAGACTTTGGGGTCTCTAATTTCTTAGAGACCCCAAGCCCTTTCCCCTCGATTTAGGAAAAACTGACCTTGCTCCAGTCAATTGCCATGAAGTAGTACTGCCCACC
>WLQV01000132.1 GCA_009697555.1 Actinomycetota bacterium
AGGCAGCAGCAACGAGAAGATCATCGGTAATTTTGCGCGCGTTGGCATCGAGCAGACCACGAAAAATTCCAGGAAAGGCAAGGACGTTATTAATCTGATTGGGCTGGTCGCTACGTCCAGTCGCAACAACTGCTGCATACTTTCGCGCAATAACTGGATCAATCTCGGGGTCTGGATTTGCTAGCGCAAAGATAATTGAATTTTTTGCCATGCTTGCAACATCTGACTCACTCAAGACATTGCTTGCACTCACGCCGATAAAGATATCTGCATCTTTCATGGCCCCCGAAATGTCACCTTTAAAGTTATTGGGATTACAGTTTTCGATAAACCAGGCGCGCATAGTGTCTGTGCCTTGTGAATCGCGCGAAATGACACCATCGATGTCGAAACCAATAATGTTCTTCGCGCCGCTTTTCACCAAGAGTCGAGCAATTGCAGTTCCTGCTGCGCCAGCTCCGCTAATCACAATCTTGCAGTCACCCAAATTCTTCTTCACAAGTTTGAGTGCGTTGACAAGAGCTGCCAAAACTACAATCGCAGTGCCATGTTGGTCATCATGAAATACTGGAATGTCCAGGAGTTCACGCAGGCGTCGCTCGATTTCAAAGCAGCGCGGTGCAGAAATATCTTCTAAATTAATTCCGCCATATACCGGGGCGATAAGAACGACAGTGCGGACAATTTCATCGACATCTTGTGTATCTAGACAGACTGGCCAGGCATCGACATTGGCAAAGCGCTTAAAGAGCGCAGCCTTTCCCTCCATGACAGGAAGTGCTGCCGCGGGGCCAATATTTCCAAGGCCTAATACTGCAGATCCATCGGTGACTACAGCGACGGTATTGCGCTTAATTGTGAGGCGGCGCGCATCGGCGGGATCATCAACAATGGCTTGGCAGATTCGTGCAACACCAGGGGTGTATGCACGCGAAAGGTCGTCACGAGTTTTCAGTGGAACTTTCGATCCAACTTCGATTTTGCCACCAAGGTGGAGAAGAAATGTTCGATCGCTGACTTTGCGAACTTTCAACTCAGAGTTCAGACTGATTTGATCAGTAATACTCTCCACATGTGATGAATCAACCGTGTCACATGTAACGTCAACGACTACCTTTTCAAGCGTTGATTCAACGACATCCAGTGCGGTAATTGTTGCGCCAGCATTAGTTATAGCAACTGTGGCAGCAGCAACTGGTTGTGCGTGAGGTGGGCCCTCAACGCGAATTGTGATTCCGTAACCAGGACTAGTTGATGCCATTAAACAACACCGTAGAGACGATCGCCGGCATCTCCAAGACCTGGAACGATGTATCCGTGCTCATTTAATTTTTGATCAAGCGCGCCAGTCACCAAACGAATTGGTACATCCACATGGGCAAATGCTTTCTCTAGCGCTGCGATACCCTCTGGCGCGGAGAGAATGCAGATTGCGGTGATGTCAGTTGCGCCTCGTGCAATCAAATATTCGATCGCCATAATGAGAGTGCCGCCTGTCGCCAACATCGGATCCAAAATAAAGCATTGGCGCCCGGACAAATCCTCAGGTAAGCGATTTGCGTAAGTGCTAGCTTTCAAAGTTTTCTCATCACGCACCATGCCGAGGAATCCAACTTCCGCGGTAGGAATTAGTCGCACCATTCCTTCGAGCATTCCAAGGCCAGCCCGCAAAATAGGTACGACAACTGGCTTAGGGTCTGTGAGTTTGGTTCCGAGCATTGCAGTAACCGGCGTTTCAATTTCTACGCTGCGGGTATGGACTTCGCGCGTTGCTTCGTAGGCAAGCAGTGTGACTAACTCTTCAACTAACTGGCGAAAAGTTGGCGAGTTGGTCTGCTTATCGCGCAGCACCGTGAGTTTGTGGGAAATCAGCGGGTGGTCAGCGACATGAACCTTCATAAAGGTCAGCCTACAGGGCTTTCTTTCTCTGCCAATGAGTGCAACCATGCAACTATCGTTATTCAAGGGGGCGAGCGATTTATGAGTGATGAAGTAGACATCGCCATCGCGGCTTGGCATGAAGATGGCCAATGGACCCTTGCGCAACTTCCAGACCCTCAAGATCTTGTAAAAATAATCGGTGGCCTCAAAGCGCAACAAACAAATGGCGGCGCAATTGCGTTGGTTGCAATCGATGAAGAATTTTTTATGATCATCAGAGTTCTTGGTGCACACATCAGTATGTTCTTAAGTGATGTTACATGTGCACTCGATTATGAAGTTGCTGGAGAATTTGTCGAATTACTTGATCTACCATTTCCCGATGATCACGATGAGGCAACTCCAGTAGGACAACTTGATGTGCTCAGTGATTTGGGAATGAGCCGTATGGAACTTGCTGCACTCTGTGATGATGCTGAGTTATTTCCAGATGAACAACTCGATGCAATTGCAAACCGATTAGGCTTTGGAGAGAAATTTGCCGAACTTGTTGGACTTTGATGCGGCAATGCTCCAAGCAATCGCGATAGCTAAATCGGCAAAGGCAAGTGGTGATGTGCCTGTTGGTGCAATTATCTATAACGCTAATGGTGAAGAAATTGCGCGCGGAAATAATCAACGTGAGTTACATGGGGATCCCACTGCACATGCAGAGATTGTTGCGATACGCGCCGCTACAGAAAAACTCGGTAACTGGCGCCTCGATGGCTGCACACTTGTTGTAACGCTTGAACCTTGCGCTATGTGCGCTGGAGCAACCGCACAAGCAAGAATTGCTCATGTAGTTTTTGGTGCATGGGATGAGAAGGCAGGAGCTGTGGGTTCAGTGTGGGATGTGATTCGCGATCCACGCGCTGTAGTTAAAGTTGAAGTTACTAGTGGAATTCGCAGCGATGAATGCGCCTTACTGCTCAAGGATTTCTTCGCCACTTACCGCGACTAAATTCTTGAGGTATCGTCATCTCTGGTGGCGTGTCCGAGCGGCCTAAGGAGCACGCCTCGAAAGCGTGTGTTGGGGAAACTCAACCGTGGGTTCAAATCCCACCGCCACCGCCAGATTAATTAGTGCAATTCGTATGAAGGATTAAGGATTGTCAGCGAACCATTCTCTTCGCCCACCATTCCCTCGGCTGCAATCTCACGGCCAACTTCAAGACCAGCAATCTCGCGACGTCCGATAAATTGCAGCGTTACACCGCCTGATTCATCCCATACTTCAACATCTACTGCTGGTGCAGATCCGCGCGGTGCGGTGCGAATAACAGTGACTCGACCACGAACGTGTGCGCGCTTTCGCCAAGTAATTTTGCCAATCGGAGTGAGATTCTCTGCGTAATGACTGATTGGTTCACTTGCACCTGGTGCGAATGCAATTGATGTTGCAGCTTTCATACGTTCAGGTTCCACAAATGGAAGCTTTACTGCTTCAGGAATTATTGACTCAGCACCAGA
>WLQV01000133.1 GCA_009697555.1 Actinomycetota bacterium
TGGAGAACTTCCAAGATGCATTGGGTACAGCCACCTTCACTGGCCAAGCAATTGGTGAGATAACTGGTGCTGGTTTCTATGACAACACCAAGACTGATTTCTCAAGTTTGTTGACTGAGGAAGATGCAGCTCGATTTAACTTGGGTCTATCTGGTGATGATGGAATTGCAGTAATGCTTGGTGCACTCAAAGCTGCGCCACGCATCACCGGAACTCCTGCATCGGTAGCAAATTACGCCAAGCTGTATCAACCAACTTATGCATCAACAACTCCAATGGTTCTGCTCTCTAATGAGGCAGATCGTTTGGTATTGGCGGGTAATGCGGTTCAGTACAACGACCGTGCGCAAGCTGCTTACCAAGCACGTCTTGATACGTGGAATTCACAGAGTGGCGTAAAGAAGGGTGCTAAGCCTTTGCCTAACACTCTTTCAATCTACGCAATCACTCCTGAGACTTACACCAAGTACACAGCGGCTGGCCTGCCAAATCTTGCTGCTGCACCTGCAGTATCTGGTGTTGGGCATCAGTCCTTCACAGTGAAGCAGAGCATGACATGGGTTGCACTCATGGAAATTTCTGCTTATGCCAAGCGGGTTCCATCAGCAACGGTGGCCCAGAAGTACTTAGCAAAGACTCCGTATCTCAGCATCGATCTGGATTTCAGACCAGGTGAATTGAAGTACGAGAAGTAAAGAGCAGTAAGGAGTGGGGGCCTAGGCGACTAGGCCCCCATTTTTTATCCCCGCTACCCTTAAGCCTTATGAAGATTGCAACTGCTGATGCGATGCATCAATTGGGCAGGAAAGTTGCAGCAGAATTTAAAGTTGGCGATCTCATCATTCTCGATGGCCCACTTGGCGCCGGTAAGACTGTCTTTGTGCAAGGCGTAGGCGATCACTTAGGACTGACTGAAATCACCTCACCAACTTTTACGATTTCTCGTACACATCACTCAAGCCCGCCACTCATTCATGTCGATGCCTACCGCCTCTTAATCAATGGAGCAGCCCGACTAGAGCTCGATGATTTAGATCTTGATACTGAGCGCGAAAGCGCAATTACGATTATTGAGTGGGGCGCCGATTTGGCGCCGGCTTTGAGTGATGAGTATTTACTTATCCGAATTGATCGCACCGATGAAGTTCGTGAAGTTAGTGCTGAAGGCTTTGGCAAACGCTGGCAGGGATTCACACTGTGACAATTTCGCTAGCGATTGACACTGCCACTTCGCGAACGAGCGTGGCACTTGTCAGAGATGGCAAAGTTTTATGGCATGGTAGCCAAATTGGTGCAACAGATCATGGCTCGGTATTGCCACAGTTAGTTCAAACCGCACTCGTGGTTTCTGCTGAGATTGATCAAGTAGTTGTAGGAATGGGACCCGGACCATTTACCGGACTGCGAGTGGGTATCTCCTTTGCGCAGGCATTTGCTTGGGCTCGCAACATTCCATTAATTGGAATTTGCTCACTCGATGCAATTGCTCATGGAATCGAGATCGATGAATTTATTGTTGCAACTGATGCTCGTCGCAAAGAGGTCTATTGGGCAATCTATAAAAGTGGTGAGCGAATCTCAGATTTAGCGGTGAGCAAGCCAGCGGAATTGGTGAGTGGTCTGCCCTTCTTCGGAGAAGGATCTCATCTCTACCAACTCTCGCAATCGCAAGAATTTCTCTATCCCGATCCAGTTGCTCTTGTTGCACTTTCGAGCAATCAGAAGTTGCATGTGAGTGCACCGCTTTACTTGCGTCGCCCCGATGCACTTTCGATAAGTGAGCGAAGCTCATGATTGCCTATCGCGCAATGAGTGCATTAGACATTCCAGTTGTCGTAAGTCTGGAGCGAGCAATATTCAAAGTCGATCCATGGAGTGTTGCCCAATTTAAAGAGGAGATTGCCGCAGTGGGTAAGACTCGACATTACTTAGTTGCAGAGTCAGATAGAGAGATCGTTGCCTACGCCGGAGCCTGCGTTATTGCAAAGGGCGAGGTTGGCGACATTCACACTCTTGCTGTTATTCCAGAATTTCGTGGGCAGGGGATTGGTCGTCATCTGCTTACCGAATTGATCACCTGGATCGAAGGTCAAGGTGCTCCTGCGGTGATGCTGGAGATGCGCACTGGCAATGTGGAAGCAGAACCGCTCTATCGCTCCTTTGGTTTTGAATTTATCCATACCCGCAAGAGTTACTACGCACCTGGTGTCGATGCAGTTGTTATGCGGAAAGATTTCACGGTGAGTGCATGAAATCTGAGGCGCTAGTTTTAGGAATCGAAACATCCTGCGATGAAACGGCAATTGGCATTGTCCGTGGTCGCACATTGCTGGCCAATGTCATTGCATCGAGCGTTGATGAACATGCCAGATTCGGTGGCGTTGTTCCTGAAGTGGCCAGCCGAGCGCACCTTGAAGCAATTATTCCAGCGCTAGATCGCGCAATCAAAGAAGCGAAGATTTCTTTTGCCGATCTCGATGCACTTGCAGTCACAGCAGGTCCTGGCTTAATTGGTGCACTACTTGTTGGAACATCAAGTGCAACAGGTCTGGCACTTGCCAGCGGCAAACCAATTTATGCCGTCAATCATTTAGCAGCACATGTGAGCGTTGATGCACTCACTCACGATGCGCCACTTCGCCCGACAATTGCACTCCTTGTCAGCGGTGGTCACTCGTCGCTGTTGCAGATCAACGACATCACTGGAAATATTGAGAAGTTAGGGCAGACCCTCGATGATGCTGCCGGTGAAGCATTCGATAAAATTGCGCGCTTGCTCGAACTTGGTTTTCCAGGTGGGCCAGCAATCGATGCACTCGCTAAGAGTGGCAAGAGAGATGCAATTGATTTTCCACGGGGCCTGACTCATGCAAAAGATAACGAGAAACATTTATTTGATTTCTCATTCTCCGGACTTAAGACTGCAGTTGCTCGCTACATTGAAGCTACGCCAGCCACGAAGAAGAGCGATGTCGCTGCATCTTTCCAAGAAGCCGTTGTCGATGTATTAATTTCGAAGGCGCTCCTTGCTTGCACGCAGAGCGGAATTGATTCCTTGGTGATCGCCGGTGGAGTAGCGGCCAACTCCCGTCTGCGCGAAGTCGCCGCCGAGCGGGCAGCTAAGCGCGGAGTGGAGCTTCGAATCCCAGCCCCGCTTCTCTGTACCGATAATGGCGCCATGGTGGCCGCTTTGGGCTCGTTAATGGTGAGCGCTGGGGCAAGTGCTAGCCCGATCGATTTCAGCGCAGATTCGGCTATGAGCGTGCTGGAAGTAGCCCGCTAAAGCATCAAATTGCCTCTTGGAATAGCCCGCCGTACTCTTAGCGTTAGCACTCGCAGCCTGAGTCTGCTAATTCAGGCTTACGAGGAAAA
>WLQV01000134.1 GCA_009697555.1 Actinomycetota bacterium
GAAAAAGCGGCAGGTACTTTGCTGGCCAATCCAGTTATTGAAAATTACACCGTGAAAGTTGAGAAGTAATGCGAGTTGGTGTCGTAACTTTTCCTGGCACACTCGATGACCGCGATGCAGCGCGTGCCGTAGTTGCTGCTGGCGGGCAAGCTATTTCGCTCTGGCACAACGATGCTGATTTAAAGAGCGTGGATGCCGTAGTTCTACCTGGTGGTTTCTCCTACGGTGATTACCTGCGATGCGGCGCGATTTCACGCTTTGCCCCAGTTATGAAAAGCATTATCGACCGAGCCGAAGGTGGCATGCCACTGCTTGGAATTTGCAATGGCTTTCAAGTTCTCTGTGAAGCCCATCTATTACCTGGTGCGCTTACTCGCAATCACGAACTTCACTTTCTCTGCCGCGATCAAGTAATTAAAATTGAAAATAACAATTCGAGTTGGACATCGAATTATGAAATTGGCCAAGAGATTTTGATCCCGCTAAAAAATGGTGAAGGATCATTTCAATGTGACGATGCCACACTTGCTCAATTAGAGAGTGAGAATCGCATCATTGCCCGCTATGTTGGTGAAAACCCCAATGGCTCTCGCAATCTCATAGCTGGAATTGCTAATGCGCGCGGAAACATTGTGGGACTTATGCCGCACCCCGAACACGCAATCGATCCATTAACTGGACCAAGTAGCGATGGACTTGCATTCTTTACTAGTGTTTTGCAAGCAGCGGTGAATTCTTAAATGGCACTCGATACTGTTGCCAATGCGGCAAAAAGCGCGGATCAAGTGCAACCATTTGCCGAACTCGGTTTAAAGAGCGATGAGTATCAACGCATAAAAGAAATTCTTGGCCGCCGTCCCACATCAAGTGAGTTAGCGATGTACTCAGTTATGTGGTCAGAGCATTGTTCATACAAATCTTCCAAAGTTCACCTTCGCCAATTTGGTACGAAGGCACCGAAGTCCGATGCGTTATTAGTTGGAATAGGCGAGAATGCTGGTGTAGTTGGCATCGGTCAGGGTTACGCAGTTACTTTTAAAATTGAATCGCATAATCACCCTTCATTTATCGAGCCTTATCAAGGCGCTGCAACTGGTGTGGGTGGAATTGTGCGCGACATCCTCACAATGGGCGCTCGCCCAATTGCGGTTATGGATCCGCTGCGATTTGGCGCAGCAGATGCGCCCGATACTCGTCGCGTACTTCCAGGAATTGTGGCCGGTATTGGTGGTTATGGAAATTGCCTGGGTTTGCCCAACATCGGAGGCGAAATAGTTTTTGATGAGACTTATGCCGGAAATCCACTAGTTAATGCGCTCTGTGTTGGTGTGATGAAAGTTGAAGATATTAAATTAGCAAAGGCATCGGGTGCTGGAAATTTAGTTGTCCTCTTTGGTGCAACAACTGGTGGCGATGGCATCGGTGGAGTTTCAGTGTTGGCAAGTGAGACCTTTGCTTCAACTGGCCCAACAAAGCGTCCGGCAGTGCAAGTGGGAGATCCATTTACCGAAAAAGTTTTAATTGAATGCTCGCTCGAAATTTTCACTGAAGATCTCGTTATTGGTATTCAAGATCTTGGTGGCGCTGGTCTTTCTTGCGCCACAAGTGAACTCGCATCAGCTGGCACCGGTGGCATGAAGATTCAACTCGATAAAGTTCCGCTGCGCGATCCCAGCTTGTCACCCGAAGAGATTTTGATGTCGGAATCCCAGGAGCGTATGTGCGCAATTGTTTCGCCAGAGAAGATTGCTCGCTTCTTGGAGATCTGCGAAAAGTGGGATGTCACCGTAACCGTAATTGGCGAAGTCACTGATGGCGATCGCTTACTCATCACTTGGAACGGCGATCTAATTGTTGATGTGCCACCGCGCACTGTCGCACATGAGGGCCCAGTGTATGAGCGCCCCTTTGCTGAGCCTTCCTACATTGCGCAAAGTAAGACAATGAAGAGTGAAGTGCCCCAAATTAATAGCGCTTCAGAAATATCTGCTGCAATCCTCAAACTTGTTGCATCGCCAAATATGGCCGATAAGAGTTGGGTGACTTCGCAATACGATAAATATGTTCAGGGAAATACCATTCAAGCCCAACCTGATGATTCGGGAATGGTGCGAGTTGATGAGAAGAGTTTTCTTGGCGTCGCAATTTCTACCGATGCCAATGCGCGCTGGTCTTATTTAGACCCTTACGAAGGAGCGAAATTGGCACTTGCCGAAGCAGCTCGCAACATCGCAACAGCAGGTGCGACGCCACTTGCGGTGACTAATTGCTTGAATTTTGGCTCACCAGAGGATCCAGGTGTGATGTGGCAATTTGAACGAAGTGTCACGGGTCTTGCCGATGCTTGTTTAGAGATGTCACTTCCAGTCACCGGCGGCAACGTCTCTTTCTATAATCAAACCGGAAGTGTGGCAATTCTTCCCACACCAATTATTGGTGTGCTTGGAGTTATCCAAGACGTTCGAAAGCGCACTCCGATGGGAATTAGCGAGAGCGGATTAGAACTCTTTATTCTCGGCGAAACCGCTGCAGATTTTGCGGGAAGCGAGTGGGCGCATATTCATGGCATTAAAGGTGGTATGCCACCGCGTGCTGAGCTACAACGCGAAATGCGTCTCATTGGATTGCTCTTAGCCGCTAATCAGAAGTCACTCTTTGCCGCAGCTCATGATTTAAGTCAAGGTGGATTAGCAATAACAATTGTAGAAATGGTCTTGCGCCATCAAGTTGGCGCAACACTGAATTTAACTAGCGATCTCACCCAATGGCTCTTTAGTGAAACACCTGGCCGAGTTGTTGTTGCTATTAAGCCAAGTGCGGTAAAAGAAGTTGAAGCCCTTGCGCAAACTCATAATATTTCGCTGGCAAAAATTGGCACCACAGGTGGCGACGCACTAAAAATTAACGATGCAACTATTTCACTGTCAGAATTAAGCGCGGCACATACCGCAACTATTCCTGCACTCTTTGGTTAGCAATGCGCGATCCTGAGATCTTGCGTGAAGTGAAGCGCACACTTGCGCACTTAGCGGAGATCGCACCAGGCAGCGCAGTCGAAGTTCGCATTCCACCATACGGTGCAATTCAATGTGGCGAAGGGCCGCGTCATACTCGCGGTACACCTGCAAATGTCATTGAGATGAGCGCAGATACTTGGTTGGCCCTGGCCAATGGAGAAATCGATTGGACGGCTGCACTTACTTCTGGCGCTATCTCTGCCTCAGGAACTCGCGCCGATCTTTCGCAATATTTGCCACTGCGAGAAAATATCGCGGGAGTCAATAGGATTGCGCCATGACCCGTCGCCCGGATGGAAAGCTCACACATGAGTTGTACCCAGGTGAAAA
>WLQV01000135.1 GCA_009697555.1 Actinomycetota bacterium
GATTAATGTGGAAAATCTCTGGAACAATCTCAATCGTGTATGTGAGTTTGCCGTAACTCATCGTTGAGAAAGTCTTTTCCATTGTTGGAATTTGATGCAATCTCCATTCGTCAAAGAGTTTTGCATCCCCTTTCACATCATTAAAGTCAACGAATATTGCTACTGCCCTATGTGTTCCAAGAGTAGGAATGTTCTCCGGATTACGCGGAAACCCTAGATCGCCACCTTGGAGAGGGCTCGACAACATACACGGTGAGAGATTTGCGAAATTAGGGTTATTCGTGAGCAGCGGTGTAGGCACGGAATTTTGAGTTGGAACATTCTTTATTGCTGAAGTCGCTGCCTTCTGAGAAACCCAAATCCACTTCTTCTTAACGATCTCACATCTATAAGTCAGTGAACCGACTTTCACAACAGAATTCAGTTTTGTGCAAGCCCCATTTGCTTTAACAGCAGCATAAGATGCTGGGAGCGAGGTCGCGAGTATCGCTAAAACAACGAGGGCCGAAAGCTTTTTTGAAATGTTAACCTCTTTGCAGTGCGAGCGTATCTGTCGCTTCTGGACTTAACGCCAAGTAACCACCATCAACTGCAAGGTCCGCGCCAGTAACGAAACTTGCATCTGGGCTTGCTAGCCACGCAACTGCTGCCGCAACTTCATCTGGCTCACCACAGCGATTCATCATTGAGTAAAGACCCCAGATTGGTTCCCACTTCTTGCGATCACCTTCGGCTGCTTCATCGAGAGTTTCAGTCCAGATCCAGCCAGGACTTACTGAGTTAACACGAATGCGATCGCCGGAAAGATCTAACGCCTGGCACTTAGTTAATTCAAGAAGTGCGCCCTTCATTGCGTTGTAAGTCCAACGACCAGTTTGCGCGCGATGAGCGGAGATACTCGCGATGTTAACGATTGCAGGATGAGCACTCTTACGCAGTTGGCTCAGCGATTGCGTTACTAAATTCGCACCAGCCAAAAGATTTACTTCAAAGGTCTTCTGCCATTGATCGCGAGTTGCATCAATTCCAGAGAGCAGGAAGACGGCTGCGTTATTGACCAAGATGTCGAGTGATCCACCTTTGGCCACCGCTAAATCAATCGCCTTGCCCCGAACTTTCTCATCGCATACATCGCCAGCCACGATGTGAAGGTTTGGATTATTCAGAGTGCCCTGCATCTTCTTGAGTAATTCTTCATTGAGATCGAGGGCGACCACGTTGATTCCATCTTTAAGGAATCTGCGCACACAAGCCGCACCAATTCCAGATGCTCCACCAGTGACGATCGCTGTTCTTGTTCCACTCATTGCTCTGCCCCTTTTTCTGAGTTGTAGCTTAAAAAGCACCTTGATCGAAATATGCAGTCAGGTCAGGAAATTTATCGCCACTGCGTTTCATGATGTTGATCCCACTTAAATCTACGACGCCGCCATCTGTCGCTGTGAGTTTTGCAATCCATTCAATGGCGCCTTCGTTCTCATCGCCATAGGTGCGACCTATCTCGACCGTTAATCCGGGATACAAGGCAGCGCTGTTTTCGTAGAAAGTACGAATTTGATCGTGACCCACCAAAGTGACTCCATCTGGCCCGGTCCACCTTGCATCTGCTGCAAAGAAGGACAGGATCGCATTGATGTCGCGACTCTCTTCCGCGGTCCAATACTCACGAGCAAGTTGGGTTAATTTGTTATTCATAAAAAATTTCCCTCTTTCGCGACAGTTCCTGGCCATACCTTATGGCGATCGCGCCTCTTAAGGAAGGTTTTCTAGAATCTTTTGACGCTACTTATCGTTGCCGCTTTTGCCAGCGGCGAACAATAAGAACAATTATTACGAGAGTTGCAAGGACCAGAAATCCCTTCACCAAAAGGTTGCCACCCTCTTCTTCGCTACCCATACCCTCTTCCGCCTCTTCCGCTCCGCTACTGGGTGCAGTGGGCTTCATAATTGGCGCGGCTAATGCAGATGCGGATTGACCAGCAGTAATTGTGAATGCGTAAGTGTCTTCTAATACATGGCCATCTGCCGCAACAACCCGAAACTTCACCGTGTAAACACCAGGAGTTGAATCAAAAGTGAGTGGTTGGGAAACATGAGTCTTATCGACAGTTGCCGATCCCATCGCAATGTCTTTCCCGCTTGGCGCGATGACACTGACTTTGGTTCCTTTGCCAAGTGCGATGAGATCCTCGCCAAATTCAAGTTCAATTGAAGTTGGTGCCTCAGTCACCTCAGCATTGCTCGCAGGTACTGAAGATAAAAGCGTTGTATGTGCACTCGCAATCGGTGCCACTGCAAAGGTCAATGCCAAGAGTAAAAACACAGACGCGCTAACTCTTTTCATTCCACACTCCCTTGGTTATTGAGCGAATCTAGCCGTTTAGAGATACTTTTTCATCAACCAAAACGAGGCCAAAGTTCCGGTGACCGCCACGAGTATGCGTAAGAACTTCACTGGCAAATGAGTGACAATTCTCCCAGCGGTAATTGCGCCGACAGCAGACGATGTAAAGAGCAGCGCGCACGCGCCCCATCGAATCTCGCCACTGGCGATGTAAATCGCGTTGCAAAAAATATTGGTAACTCCGGAAATGATGTTCTTGCCTGTGTTCACGTAGGTATAGCTGCGACTGCGAATTAGCGTTGCAATTACAAGAATTCCCGACCCTGGACCAAAGTAGCCCGAATAAATTCCGGCGAATGCGATGAACGCTTTCTCCTTTGCCGCACTTAAAACAATTCGCCCCGGTTTCATCGGCGCAAGGATTGAGAGCGAAGCAAAGAGGAGAAGAAATGGTGCGATCTTAGAGAAGACCTTCTCGGGGAATGCCAGAAGTAAGACCGAACCTACGATCGCAGCAAAACAAGAAATAATGATTAACGATCGATACTCAAGGAATAACTTCTTGATGTTGCCGCGTTGCGGAATCAGCGCAAAGAGATTGGCATTGGAGATGCCTAGTGAATTGGTAGTAGCCGCCGCAATCGGGTTGAGACCAAGTGCGAGAAGTACCGGGAATGAGAGGGTTGATGCGCCGCCCGAAATCGCGTTGATAAAGCCAACGATGAATCCGATGGGTATAAGCAGGTAGAGGCTATTCATCACTCACCGCACGCATACGCCACATCCGCAACAGTATGTCCATTTGTCGGGGCAAGCCAATACCGTTGCGCCTATGACGCAACATTGGCAGGGCAGCTTCGACGATCTCGGTCGCTCCCTTGCCACTACCACCTTTGTTGTCGTGGATTTAGAAACAACTGGTGGATCTGCAGATGATTGCGAAATCACCGAAATCGGCGCAGTCAAAGTACGCGGCGGTGAAATTCTCGGTGAGTAC
>WLQV01000136.1 GCA_009697555.1 Actinomycetota bacterium
ACGGTATTCGAGTCATTGAATTCAATGTGCGCTTTGGCGATCCAGAAACACAAGTGTTAATTCCACGGTTAATAACACCGCTTGGTCAACTACTGTTGGCAGCTGCCACCGGAAATCTTGCCCAGCAAGAATTGCAATGGCGCGATGACGGTGCTGTCACTGTTGTTCTTGCCGCTGGTGGTTATCCAGCTGCACCTGTAACTAGCGGAGTAATAAGTATTCCTGCCGGAATTTCTGGGGCTACTGTTTTTCATGCCGGCACCGCGTTAAGAGATTCAGAATTGATTTCTACTGGTGGCCGCGTCTTGACTGTTACGGGTACAGGCAGCGACCTCACCGAGGCCCGCGATAAGGCCTATCGGAGCATTTCGCAGATACGGCTCGAGAAATCCTTCTACCGCAGCGATATCGCGCTCAATGCGTCGGTGGCAGAGAAGGGCAATTAAATGCGAGAGAATGACGTAGTGAGCGTATTAGCCAACCGTTATGCATCGGCGGCTATGCGCGAAGTTTTTTCTCCTGAAGCCAAAATAATTGCAGAGCGCAAGCTCTGGATTGCTGTTGCACGGGCGCAATCCGGACTCGGTCACGCCATCGATGCCAAAGTTATTGCCGACTACGAGAAGGTAGTTGAAAAAGTTGATTTGAAATCTATCGATGAGCGAGAGAAGAAAAATCGCCACGATGTAAAAGCAAGAATTGAAGAGTTCAATGCACTCGCAGGCCACGAGGCAATTCATGCTGGAATGACAAGTCGCGATCTCACTGAAAATATTGAGGCGCTACAGATTTTGCGTGGACTAGAAATTCTTAAGGAAAAGACCATTACAGTCTTGGCCCGAATGGCCGAGCGCGCCAGTGAATACAGTGATTTGGCAATTACTGGTCGCTCGCACAATGTGCCGGCACAGGTAACAACCCTTGGCAAACGTTTTGCCAGCGCAGCCGAAGAATTGTTATTTGGGTACGAGCGCTTGGCATCACTCATGGATCGCTATCCAATGCGCGGAATAAAAGGGCCAGTCGGAACTGCGCAAGATTCCATCGACTTACTTGGCTCAGCTGATGCACATCTGAAATTAGAAAAGGCAATTGCTGCTGAACTTGGCTTTACAAATATTCTCGATTCAACAGGTCAGATTTATCCACGTTCACTTGATTACGATGTTGTCACAACTCTGGTTCAAATTGCAGCAGCACCATCATCGCTTGCAACCAGCATTCGCCTCATGGCTGGTGCAGAGTTAGTAACTGAGGGATTTAAAGCTGGCCAAGTTGGCTCGTCTGCAATGCCACATAAAATGAATACTCGCTCATGTGAGCGCATCAATGGCCTCTCTGTCGTGCTGCGCGGATATGCATCGATGGTCAGCGAACTTGCTGGTGATCAATGGAATGAGGGCGATGTTTCCTGCAGCGTGGTTCGTCGCGTTGCAATTGCTGATGCCTTCTATGCAATTGATGGCCTGCTAGAAACAACACTCACAGTTATTGGTGAATTTGGCGTATTCCCTGCAGTGATTGCGGCAGAGATTGAAAAGTACTTGCCATTCCTTGCAACAACAAAAATTTTAATGGCGGCAATTAAGGCCGGTGTTGGACGCGAAGTTGCACACGAAGTAATCAAAGAACATGCGACTGCATCTGCATTAGCGATTCGCGAAGGCAAGCCAAATCAATTGGTCGATCTTCTTGCCGCAGATTCACGTATTCCACTTGATAAAGCAGCCATTACTGCGCTGATGAAGAACCCCATCGAATTTACTGGCGATGCTCGCCAACAAGTTGCTCGAGTAGTAAGTCGCATCGAAGCGATTACTTCCGCGCATCCTGCCGCAGTGCAGTACAAGCCCGGCGCCATTCGGTGAGTGGCTTTGGCCTAGCTGGCCCACCGCCAGCGCCTGAAATAACTGGGTGGAAACATCTGCGCACCGGAAAAGTCCGCGATCTTTATCAGAACGAAGCCGGCGAATTACTTATCGTTGCAAGTGATCGAGTCTCTGCATTTGATTGGGTATTACCAACTGCAATTCCCGACAAAGGTGCAATTCTGACTCAACTCTCACTCTTCTGGTTTGAAAAACTTTCAGCAGTAGTTCCTAATCACATAATTACAGCGAAAGTTCCTGACCAAGTTGCTGGTCGCGCCGTTATTGCAAAACCACTCACCATGTTTGCCGTGGAGTGTGTCGCTCGTGGCTACCTCACTGGTAGCGGTTGGAGTGAGTATCAAAAAAATCAGAACGTCTGCGGGAATTCACTTCCTGCTGGTTTATTAGATGGATCGCAACTACCTCATCCAATTTATACACCTGCTACTAAAGCAGAAGTCGGCGATCACGACATCAACATCACGTATGAAGAATCTGTGACGATCGTGGGCGAAGCAGCAATTGCACTCAAAGAGCTCACGATTGAGTTGTATGAAATTGCTGCAGCGCACGCGCGAGATTGTGGAATCATTCTTGCAGACACGAAATTTGAATTTGGTCTCGATGACACTGGTGCAATTGTTTTAGGCGATGAAGCGCTCACACCAGATTCATCACGCTTCTGGCCAGCCGATACTTGGAGCGCTGGTGTGACTCAAGCCTCTTTCGACAAACAATATCTTCGTGATTATTTGATTTCCTCAGGATGGGATCGTGAATCGCCACCACCTGCCTTGCCCGATGAAGTTGTTGCAAAAACTCGAGGACGCTATCTCGATGCTTACTCGCGCATAACTGGAAAAGATTTCATTACCGCATAGATTTAGCCCGTAACCCACTGCTTGAGTAAGGAGCACCAGATGGCCAAGATCGTTGTAGAGGTAATGCTCAAGCCAGAAATCTTGGATCCACAAGGTAAAGCAGTTGCTAGCGCACTGCCACGGTTAGGTTTCACATTTGCAACATCGGTGCGCCAAGGAAAACGCTTTGAAATTGAAGTCGCGGGCGATGCAACTCCTGCGCAATTGGCTGAAGTTGAAAAAGCGGCAGGTACTTTGCTGGCCAATCCAGTTATTGAAAATTACACCGTGAAAGTTGAGAAGTAATGCGAGTTGGTGTCGTAACTTTTCCTGGCACACTCGATGATCGTGATGCAGCGCGTGCCGTAGTTGCTGCGGGTGGGCAAGCTATTTCGCTCTGGCATAACGATGCTGATTTAAAGAGCGTGGATGCAGTCGTTCTACCTGGTGGTTTCTCCTACGGTGATTACCTGCGATGCGGCGCGATTTCGCGCTTTGCCCCAGTTATGAAAAGCATTATCGACCGAGCCGAAGGTGGCATGCCACTGCTTGGAATTTGCAATGGCTTTCAAGTTCTCTGTGAAGCCTATCTATTACCTGG
>WLQV01000137.1 GCA_009697555.1 Actinomycetota bacterium
GGCGCGCAGACAATTGTGCGCGATGTTCTCTCCGGAATTTTGATGTTAGTAGAAGATCAATACGGCGTTGGCGATCAAGTAGATGTGCTCGACGTTAAAGGCACAGTGGAGAAGGTGGGGCTTCGCATCACTGTTATTAAGGATGCGGCAGGAACGCTCTGGTATCTACGCAATGGTGAGATTCTAAAAATTGGAAATCTCTCCCAAGCTAAAAATTAACCTAATTTATTTACTAACGAATTAGCTGCCATCTCTAAGTATTGAACTAACTCGCTTCGCTCAGGTTCTTTGATCTCAATGTTCTCAACTGCGGCCATCATGCAGCGCATCCATGCATCCTTTGCCGCTTCATTGATTGGAAATTGAGCATGGCGCATCCGAAGTCGTGGGTGACCGCGCTCCTCGCCATAGGTAGTCGGACCGCCCCAATACTGCTCGAGAAATAATTGGAGACGTCGCGCTGCGGCTTGGAGGTCCTCATCGGGATACATCGGGCGAAGAATTGGATCAGTGGCGACTTGGGCATAGAAGAGTGAAACTAATTCGGTGAAGAACTTCTCTCCACCAACTTCATCGTAGAAATTACTCATGCCCGCAATTTCTCGATCGACAAGTTCTTAGCAATTTGTAGCACTGCAAAGGATGTAACGATGCAGAGGCCGCCGCTGATGTAGAACGCTGCGGCATAGTCGCCAAGTTTTACTCGCAAGATCGCCGCACCTAGCGCTGCAATCGATCCACCGACTTGGTGTGCCGCAAAGACCCAACCGTAGATAACAGTGCCGCGAGTGGGGCCGAGAATTGTGCGACAGAGCATGATCGTCGGTGGAACAGTTGCCACCCAATCAAGGCCATAGAAAATTACGAAGACCAGAGTTGATGCATGAATGCTGGAGAAGAGAATGTGTGGCAAGAGAAAGAGTGAGAGACCGCGCGATAAGTAATAGATAAAGAGGAGCTTGCGTGGGTCATAGCGATCGGTAAGCCAACCCGAAAAAATAGTTCCAATTACATCGAAGACGCCAACTAACGCCAGAAGACTTGCTGCAGCAACTTCCATCATTCCGTGATCGTGTGCTGCCGGAATGAAGTGAGTTCCGATAAGGCCGCTAGTAGATAGTCCGCAGACAAAGAAGGAGCCGATCAAATACCAGAAATCCTTGTGATGGCTTGCCTCTTTCAAAGTGACGATCGCTAACTTTGCAGCATTAATTGTTGGTGGCGGTGGTGGCGTCCAATCAGTTGGCGCACCAAGTGGTGTGAGTCCCATGCTCTCTGGCCGCTCGCGCAGAAATAGTGCGATGACCGGAACCATAATGAATGCACCAGCGGCAACAGTTAGGGAAACACTCTTCCATCCATAATTCATGGCAAGTGTTGAAAGTCCAGGTAAGAAAATTAATTGGCCCGTTGCTGTGGCTGCAGTCAGTGCGCCAAGAACTAATCCGCGATGTGACACAAACCAACGATTAGCAACTGATGCGGCAAATACGAGTGCCATCGAACCAGTACCAGTTCCGACAACGAAGCCCCAGAGCGCTACCAAGTGCCAAGGTTTTTGGATGAAGACTGTGCAAGCAGCACCTGTTCCGACCACTGCTAACGCAATCATCGCAACGCGGCGAATTCCAAAGCGATCCATGAGAGCTGCAGCAAATGGCGCAGTCAAACCATAGAGAAGTACGTTGACTGAAACGGCTAACGAAATGTCAGAGCGCGACCAACCAAATGCATCTTCCAGCGGAACGATGAGTACTGATGGTGCAGATCGAAAGCCAGCTGTGGCAACGAGAGTAAAGAAGGTAACAATCGCGGCAATCCAGGCTGGATGAATCTTGCGCGCTTTGGTTGCCACTTATGAATTGCTTTCTAGATACTCCGTAAGAAAAGCGCGCTCTTCCTCACTCAATGGGCGAGAGCGTTGAGTTTTCATAGAGACTGCAACTTGCACTGTTTTACCGCGGGCATGAACAACGCCAGGAGACGTCAGTTCGTACTGCAAATCAAAGGAGGAATTACCGATGCGGCCGCACCAGACAAAACAGGAGATCTCAATGCCGCCTTCAAAGATTGGCTCTAAGTAATCCACTTCGGCGCGAGCAACAACCATGTCGGCGAGCATTGGTGGCAAGCTCTTTAACTTGCGCGAATACCACGTGAAATCGGCGCGAGCTTCTTGGATAAATGTTAAGTAGGAAGCATTGTTGACATGGCCGAATGCATCGAGATCATCCCAGCGCACATGCACCTTTGCTTCGTGGCGCATTACCGTGTGAGTTTTCGGTAAGTAGCGCGATGTGGTCGTGCCGCATCGGCACCGAGGCGCGAGATCTTGTTCTCTTCATAACTTTCAAAGTTACCTTCAAACCAGAACCACTTTGAATCACCTTCGTAAGCCAAGATGTGAGTGGCAACGCGATCGAGGAACCAACGATCGTGCGAGATCACAACAGCGCAGCCAGGAAATTCCAAGAGCGCATTCTCTAGCGAACCAAGTGTTTCAACATCGAGATCGTTAGTGGGCTCATCGAGTAGAAGTAAGTTGCCACCTTGCTTGAGTGTGAGAGCCAAATTCAAACGGTTGCGCTCTCCACCAGATAAAACACCAGCGGGCTTCTGTTGATCCGGACCTTTAAATCCAAAGGCAGAAACATAAGCGCGGCTTGGCATTTCAACATTGCCAACTTTCATGAAATCTAATCCATCAGAGACAACTTCCCAGAGCGTCTTCTTAGGATCAATTCCACCGCGTGACTGATCAACGTAGGAAATCTTTACCGTTTCACCAATCTTTACTGAACCCGTATCAGGTGCTTCAAGACCAAGAATAGTTTTAAAGAGTGTGGTCTTACCCGCGCCGTTAGGTCCGATTACGCCAACAATTCCATTGCGTGGCAGAGTAAATGAGAGATCATCAATTAATAGTCGCTCGCCAAATCCCTTGCCGAGCTTCTCAACTTCAACAACCACATTGCCAAGGCGCGGTCCTGGTGGAATCTGGATCTCTTCGAAATCTAATTTGCGCATCTTGTCGGCTTCAGCTGCCATCTCTTCATAACGAGCAAGACGTGCCTTCGACTTAACTTGGCGACCCTTGGCATTCATGCGAACCCACTCGAGTTCCTCTGTCAGACGCTTTGCGCGCTTGGCATCTTTCTGTCCCTCAATCTTGAGACGGGTTGCTTTGGTCTCTAAGTAAGTGGAGTAGTTGCCTTCGTAAGGATATGCGCGGCCGCGATCGAGTTCGAGAATCCATTCGGCCACATTGTCGAGGAAGTACCGATCATGCGTGATCGCAACAACGGTGCCTTCGTACTTGGAGAGGAA
>WLQV01000138.1 GCA_009697555.1 Actinomycetota bacterium
GACAACGTCACCCACTGCGGCACCAGGTGAGGCAGGAATACCGCGCGCAACTTCATTGACACTGCCCCGAAGATCAAATTGCGGAAACATTAATTGTGCTAATTGATCACCAGATGTGCGACCGAGCGCCTCATCCATGGTGATCTTTCCTTCATCAACTAACTGCGTTGCAATTCGGAATGCCGCTTCTGCGGTGCGCTTTCCTACGCGAGTCTGCAGAATCCAGAGCTTGCCGGTTTCAACGGTAAATTCAATATCGCAGAGATCGCGGTAGTGATCTTCAAGGAGAGTCATCACGCGCTCTAGTTCTGCATGAACGGATGGAAGGATGCCGCCAAACTCAGCCAAAGTGAGGGTATTGCGGATACCGGCAACCACATCTTCGCCTTGAGCGCGCTCTAAATAATCACCATAACTACCAATTTCACCAGTTGCAGGGTTACGAGTAAATGCAACACCTGTTCCGGAATCATCGCTGAGATTTCCAAAGACCATTGATTGGATATTTACTGCAGTACCAAGATCGGAAGGAATACGTTCGCGGCGGCGATAGAGCTGTGCACGCTCTGAATTCCAGGAATGGAATACCGCTTCAACTGAACGTGCTAAATGTTCGCGTGGATCGGTGGGGAATGGCTTACCTGTAATTGCTTCAGTCTCTTTGATGTATCCATCCGCGAGGGCTTGCAATCCCTCGACATCGAGTTTGGAGACTGCATCGACTTTGAATTGGGTAAGAACACGTGCCTCAATTTTGTGGAATTCAGATGGGCTAATGTCGCAGACGATACGACCATACATATCAATAAAGCGACGGTAGCAATCCCAGGCAAACTTTGGATTACCAGTCTGCTTTGCCAAACTCTCTGCAACCGCGGGTGTCATACCAACGTTGAGAACGGTCTCCATCATGCCGGGCATTGAAAACTTTGCACCAGAGCGAACGGAAACTAAAAGTGGTTTTGCTGGATTGCCAAATTCTTTTCCTAAAGCCTTCTCTAAATCTTTTAGCGCTCCATCAATTTCAGATTGGAGCGTTGCTGGAATTTTTCCGCTAGCAAGAAACTCACGACATGCCTCTGTAGTAATTGTGAATCCGGGAGGTACTGGCAAACCAATCTTGACCATTTCAGCCAAGTTCGCTCCCTTGCCGCCCAACAAATCTGCTTGGGTACGGTCGCCTACAGAGAATGGAAAAATAAATGAATGCGCCATTGCATTCCTTTCATTCTTTATCTCACCGCTAGCCAGTGGAGTAGTGGAAAGCGTAATGGATCAGGAAGTGCGCTCGACGACGGCGTCACATAGTGAGATGAGGGCGGCGGTCACATCCGTGATCGGAAGTGGGCCCAAAATAGCCCTTGCTTCCCCTGCCACCTTATGGAGTTGGGCACGGGATTGATCTAGGGCTGGGTGATTGCGTAGGGCCTGTAAGACCTCGCGCACGAGCTCCTCAGATGCAATCGGACCAGCCAGCAATTCTTGCAGGTCACGATCTGCTGGATCGGAGGATTTCATTACATTGATTGTGACAAGTGTTGGCACTCCCTCGCGAAGATCAGTGCCAGGTGTTTTTCCAGATTGCAATGATTCACTCGCAATGTCGATGACATCATCAGCCAATTGAAATGCCACACCAATTTTCTCGCCAAACTTTGTTACTAGTTCTACGTTCTCTGCCTTTGCACCAGATAAGAGCGCACCGAATCGGGCACTCGTTGCAATTAGCGAACCAGTTTTATCGCCAACAACTTTCAAATAATGGGCTAAGGGATCTTCACCATTTTGCGGCCCTTGTGTCTCCATGATTTGGCCAATGACGAGGCGTTCAAAGGTTCGCGCTTGTAACCGAACTGCAGTTGGCCCGAGATCTGCCAAAAGATCAGAGGCTTTCGCAAAGAGATAATCACCTGTGAGAATTGCGATGGTATTTCCCCAGCGCGAATTTGCACTAGCAACACCGCGACGCAGCGCTGCTTCATCCATAACATCATCGTGATAGAGAGTGGCAAGGTGAGTAAGTTCGCAGACGACAGCGGCCTCAATAATTCCAGGACGATTGGGATCGCCTAAATGAGATGCGAGCAGAGTAAGAAGTGGGCGAAGGCGCTTGCCACCTGCTGCAATTAAATGATGCGAAGTCTCATCAACTAGCGGGTAATCACCTTTGATGTGTTCACCGAGCAGAGTCTCTACTTGAACCAACCTAGAAGTTAAGTCGAGCTCCAACGCTGGTGAAACATTGGGAATGCCAATTGTCGCCATTGGCCAAACTTTAGCGAATAAAGAGGGCTAGTGAATGTATGAAATTCAAGAGCGGTGCTGGGTAGACGCCAAGAATGAGCGTTAGCGCCGCTGTTACTAGGAGCGTGATCCGAGTAAGGCTCGATGGAATCAATACGCTGGCACTTTCATCGCTAGCTTCGGTGAAGAACATTAAAACAATCACGCGAATGTAGAAGAAAGCGGCAATCGCACTTGAAAGTACACCAGCAATAACAACTGCCTTATTTCCACTCTCATAGGCTGCTGAGAAGATTGAAAACTTTCCGATAAATCCACTAGTAAGAGGAATACCAGCAAAAGCTAAGAGATAACCGGCAAAGAGCGTTGCAACAAATGGCGCACGCTTTCCTAGACCTGACCAACGATTGAGATCGGTAACTTCTCCAGCGGAATCACGCACGAGCGTTACAACTGCGAATGCACCTAGCGTTGCGATGCCATAAGCAAAGAGATAGAAGAGTGAGGCATCAAGACCGGCTTTGTTAAGTGCGAGGACTCCAGTGAGAAGAAAACCGGCGTGAGCAATAGATGAGTAAGCCAACATACGTTTCACATCGCGTTGGGCAATTGCCACAAGAGAGCCAAGCAACATTGTGACGATGGCAATCAATGACATTACGGGGCGCCAGAGATCGGCAACTCCACCAAATACTGTGTAGAAAATTCGTAGCATCGCGCCGAATGCTGCAACCTTTGTTGCAGCTGCCATAAATGCTGTTATCGCAGTTGGAGCACCTTGATAAACATCGGGGGTCCAAGCATGAAATGGCGCTGCGCCAACTTTAAAGAGAAGTCCAACAGATAGGAATGCAATACCAAGTAATAGGTAAACATCATTTCCGGTTCCACCAATTACGGCTGCATGAATTCCCGAGACTGAGGTGGATGAGGAGTAACCGTATATATATGCAATACCCATTAGGAAGAAGGCGGAGGAAAATGCGCCTAACAAGAAGTACTTGAGTGCAGACTCTTGCGACATCAAACGGCGACGGCGAGATAATCCAGCGAGTAAATAAAGAGGTAGTGAAAGCACTTCAA
>WLQV01000139.1 GCA_009697555.1 Actinomycetota bacterium
CTCGAAAAGGGTTTTGGTTTCATCGCATCCGATGAAGGCGAAGATGTTTATTTAGCAGCAACTTCATTGCCAGAGGGTGTATCGACCGTTAAGCCTGGTACCAAATTAGAGTTTGGTGTGGCTGAAGGTCGCCGTGGGCCACAAGCTCTTTCTGTGCGCATTATTGATGCGCCACCATCTCTTTCAAATGCAGCGCGTACCAATCAAGATGATCTTGCTGCAATTATTGAAGACACCATCAAGATTCTCGATCGCGTGGGAAATGGCGTTCGTCAAGGTCGCTATCCAACAACAGTTGAAGCAGAGCGCCTTGGAAAAGTTCTACGTGGAATTGCAACTCAGATTGAGGCGCAGTAATTATTTAGAGTTCGCCGCGGCGATTACGTCGGTACGAGTAAATCGCACCGATTATCCCTAGCAACGCGCCACAAATACAGATCCAGATTGTGCGAGTAGCTGCACTTGTAGCAAGTCCAACGATGAGTGCCACAATCCACATTAGGGTTCCACAGCAAATAAGTGTGAGTGTTGATTTTAATTGTGAAGCCATAGTGGGATAGTAGTCCAGTGCGCGTCAATGAAACAGGAAATTTACGAGCGCTACGCCATAGAAATTTTCGGATTCTCTTCTTTGCAAATGCCACATCCAATGTCGGTTCGTGGATGCAACGCATCGCCCAAGATTGGCTAACTCTCGAGCTGACTCACAGTGGAACTTATCTTGGCTTTGTCACCGCGGTGCAATTCTTACCCGTAATTTTCTTGAGTATGCACGGCGGCGCGTTTGCGGATCGAATGAACAAGAGAAAAGTTTTGATCTATACAAACATTGCTGGTGGTCTTTCTGGCGCTGCACTAGGAATTTTGGTTGTCGCCCACATGGTGCAGATCTGGCATGTATTTTTCTTCGCCTGCACATTGGGCATCTCTGGTGCGATAGATAATCCAGTTCGCCAAAGTTTTAACTCGGAGATTGTTGGCCATGAAGATATCGCCAATGCAGTCAGCCTTAATTCAGCAAATTTCAATGCAGGGCGATTAATTGGACCAGCAATTTCTGGTTGGTTAATCGCCGCCTTTGGTACCGGCCCCTCCTTTCTGATCAATGCCTTTACTTACATTTTTGTAATAATGGCTTTGCTCAAAATGCGGGAGAAGGACTTCTTTATCAAGGAACGCAAAGCTAGCGCTGGAAAAATTCGTGAAGCTTGGTCCTACATACAAGCTAGACCTGATTTACAGGCGATTATGTGTATCGTATTTTTCCAAGCAACTTTTGGTTTAAATTTTCAGATCTTTAATGCTCTCTCTGCCACAAAAATCTTTCATCGTGGACCGGCATCATTTGGATTGTTAGGGACGATGATTGCCGTTGGCTCCCTTAGCGGTGCAATTCTCTCGGCTCGAATGGAGCGATTTAAAAGTCCCACTTTTATTATTAAGGGGAGTATCTGCTTTGGCTGTTCAATTGCGATTCTTTCCATCATGCCTAATTACACCGCTTATGCACTCTGGCTTCCGGTCTGTGGCTTCACTGCGCTCATGACGATGATTCGGGCGAATGCTTTGATGCAGATTCATAGCGACCCAGCTATTCGTGGTCGCGTGATGGGCATCTATCTCTTTATCTTTATGGGCGGAACACCCTTTGGTTCACCGATTATTGGTTGGTTAGCTGAAGTAATTGGCGTTCGTCCCACAATTGCGATCGGTGGAATTGTTACTGCACTCGCCGCGCTTACCACCTGGTTTATTTATCGCAATCGCATGGAAGTTCCAACCGACTTTTCAATCGATGTAGTACTACCGCCCACTTATAACAATTAGAACAACTACACCAATGAGCGTAAGAATTGTGACTATTCTTCGAATTTTGTAACTCACGAAGAGATTACTTACTTCGCAGGAAGTTGTTCTACAACAAATTCAATGCAGGCAGTGAGTGCCTCTACATCGCTGGGATCAACAGCAGGGAACATACCAACACGGAGTTGATTCTTACCTAACTTGCGATAAGGCTCAGTATCAACAATTCCATTAGCACGAAGCGCAGCAGCAACTGCGGCAGCATCGATTGCATCAGCAAAATTGATGGTGGCTACAACATTCGAGCGCATCGCTGGATCTGTCACGAAGGGCGTTGTGTAGGAAGTCTTTTCTGCCCAGCTGTAAATGTGCTTCGCAGATTGTGCGCTGCGACCTGCTGCAAAGGAGAGACCGCCGCCGGCATTCATCCACTCAATCTGTTCTGCAAGCAAAATTAAAGTTGCTACAGCTGGTGTGTTGTATGTCTGATCAAGACGTGAATTCTCAATTGCAGTTGTCAGATCGAAGAATGCTGGTGTCCAGCGCTTGCTCTCTTTGATCTTTGCCACGCGAGCGATTGCAGCAGGGCTCATGAGTGAGAACCAGAGGCCACCATCGGATGCAAAGGATTTCTGTGGTGCGAAGTAGTACGCATCAAATTCTTTTGGATCAACTTGCAAGCCACCTGCAGCGCTAGTGGCATCAACTAAAACAAGTGCGCCATCAGTGTTAGCGGGGCGGCGAATCTGCATTGCCACACCGGTACTTGTTTCATTATGAGTGAATGCATAAACATCGACGCCAGCTTCGAACTGTGCTGATGGGTGAGATCCTGGATCGGATTTGATAACCGTTGGATTATCAAGGAATGGCGCCTCTTCTGCGGCTTGTGCAAATTTCGAAGAGAATTCGCCGAATACTAAATGTTGTGACTTCTTCTCAATTAAGCCAAATGTTGCAATGTCCCAGAATGCTGTTGAGCCACCATTGCCAAGGATTACTTCGTAACCTTCAGGCAATGAAAAGAGTGTGTTGAGTCCTTCGCGAACCCGCTTGACTACATTCTTGACTGGCTTCTGGCGATGCGATGTTCCAAGAATTGAGGAACCACTTGCATGCAGTGCAGCTAAAGCTTCAGGACGAATCTTTGAAGGGCCACAACCAAAACGGCCATCGCGTGGTTTGAGATTATCTGGAATTTTGATGTCAGTAGTCACAGGGAGAGCCTAAGGGTAGTAACGGTGAATTTCCCACTCGCCATTGTGACGTTCGAAACGGAGGCGATCATGGAGGCGGGAGTAGCGACCTTGCCAGAACTCAATTCGATCTGGTTGTACAAGATATCCGCCCCATTCTGGCGGCAGTGGAACTTGCGAACCCTCAGGCCACTTCTCTGCTGCGCCCTTCCACCGGCTCTCTAACTCTTCGCGCGATGCAAGTGGTGCAGATTGGTGGCTGGCCCAAGCACCGATCTGGCTCGACCATGGACGAGAGCGAAAATA
>WLQV01000014.1 GCA_009697555.1 Actinomycetota bacterium
CTAACGCCAATTGAATTCCGCGATTTACCTATTACTTCACATGCGATGGAAGAAAGGGCAATTTAACAATCTTGGCAGCGCACTCACGGCCACGAACATCGATCATCACTAGATCGCCGATTTTTGCGCTCTGATCAACTAGTGCTAATGCAATACCCACTTTGAGTGTGGGTGAGAATGTTCCACTAGTGACAGTTCCGATAACTGCACCATCTTTAAGCACATTCATTTCAGCGCGAGGAATGCCGCGCTCCTGGATCTTTAAGCCACGAAGTCTGCGGTAAGTACCCTTTGCTTTTTCACTCTCTAGTGAACTCTTTCCAGTAAAGGCTTTCTTGTCGAATGAAACGGCCCAGGTCGCACTTGCTTGGACTGGTGAGATTTCAAGTGAGAGTTCGTGGCCATGTAATGGATAGCCCATCTCGGTGCGCAATGTGTCACGGGCGCCAAGGCCGCAAATTGCACCGCCTACCGCTGTGATTTCTGTGGCGAGGCGATCCCAGATCGCAGCTGCAATTGCAACAGGAACTACTAACTCGTAGCCGGCTTCGCCTGTGTAGCCAGTGCGACAGAGGATGAGTGAATTTGATTCAAAGTTGAGTTCAGCAAAACTCATGTATTCGAGTTCGGCAAAAAGGTTGAGCTTTCTTAATACTGTTGCAGCAAGTGGGCCTTGAACTGCGAGAACCGCATAATCTTCGTGGAGATTAGTGATTGCAATGCCACTGGGTGCTTTAGCCGAGAGAGCTGCGAGGACTGCAGAATTATTTGAAGCATTTGGTATGAGAAAGAAGTCTGTTGCGCTTTTTCGGTAAACGATGAGGTCATCGATCACACCACCACTGTCATTGCAGAGCAGTGTGTATTGGGCTTGGCTGTCGCTGATGCGCGAGAGATCGTTAGTGAAAATGTCATTGAGGAATTGATCTGCGCCGCTTCCGATAACTGAACCCTTGCCAAGGTGGGAAACATCGAAGAGCCCCACCTTTTCGCGAACTGCAGCATGTTCAATAAGTACGCCGCTATTGGGATATTCAATCGGCATTAGCCAGCCACCGAAGTCGGCCATCTTGGCGCCGAGGCCTTCGTGGCGCGCATGCAATGGCGAATGTTTCATACGGAGCAACCTATCGCTAGGCTTACTATTACTGGCGCAAGCGAGCCAGAATTTTTGCAATCGAAGGAGTTCGAGTGGCTAAGTTGGAGATCACATCTGGTGTTATCGATGATGAAATTCTTGTTGTCGGATTAGCAACGAAGAAGAAATCCCTTGTCATCGAATCAGGTTCGGTCACTATCGATACTGCCGCCCTACTTGGTGCACTCGCAGATTTAGGTGCTACTGGGGCCGCTGATGAAATTATCAAAGTGCCGGGTACATCAACTCGCCTGATTGTTTTCACAGGTCTTGGCACGGCAAGTAAGAAGTACTCACATGAAGTTTTGCGTCGCGCAGCAGGTGCTGCCGCCCGCTCACTTGCAGGAAATAAGAGCGCGACATTTGCGCTGCCAGCAAGTAATAAGGCAGGCGTTGCCGCGGTTGCTGAAGGTAGTGCGCTCGGTGCCTATTCCTTTACTGAATTTCGTGGATCAACCAAGGCCGACCAGAAGTTGCCGCTGCAGAACATTGCAATTCACAGCAGCGAGGTCAACAAGAAAGAGGGCGGGCAGATTGTTGCGCGCGCGATGATTCTGGCTAAGTACACACATTTAGTGCGCGATCTCATTAATACCCCTCCTAGCCATTTAACTCCTGCATCATTTTGTGATGCTTTGAAGAAAGCTGTTACTAGCGCCGGTGGCACAGGTGCACATCTGAAAGTTTCGATTCTCGATGAGAAGCAACTCAAAGCAAATGGCTACGGCGGAATTGTTGGCGTTGGACAAGGTTCGGCTAATCCCCCACGTTTGTTGCACATCTCTTACAAGCCAACCAAGAGCAAGAAGCACTTTGCTTATGTTGGCAAGGGAATTACTTTCGATACTGGCGGCCTTGCACTCAAGCCTGCGGCCGGTATGGAAGCGATGAAATCAGATATGAGCGGTGCTGCCGCAGTCTGTGGCGCGATCCTTGCTATTGCTGAATTGAAGTTGCCGATCGCAATTGATGCATGGGCTCCTCTTGCGGAGAACATGGTCAGCGATACTGCGACAAGGCCAAGCGACATCATCAGTATTTACGGTGGGAAAACTGTTGAAGTTCTTAATCCTGATGCAGAAGGTCGCTTAGTTTTGGCCGATGCGCTGCAACGTGCACAAGAGGCAGGAAAGAAAACCCTCGATGGCATCGTCGATGTTGCAACGCTGACTGGTGCACAAGTTGTTGCACTCGGAACTCGCACTAGTGCGGTTATGACCAACAACGAAGATTTCCGAAGTGAATTACTTGCCGCAACCGAACTCAGTGGCGAAGCGTTCTGGCCGATGCCATTGCCAGAGGAGTTGCGTGCATCACTTGATTCACCAGTGGCCGACATTGCAAATATCGGCGATCGAATGGGCGGAATGTTAGTGGCCGGACTCTTCTTAAAAGAGTTCATCGATAACGATCTGCCATGGTTGCACTTAGACATTGCAGGTCCTGCTTATAACGAGAGCCAACCACATGGCTATACCCCAGTAGGTGGCACTGGCATCGCGCTGCGCTCCTTGGTGGTTTTGGCAGAAGAGAGTTGCCGCTAGTAGGCGGTTCGCTTCAATCCGCGATGAGTGGCAAGATAAGCAATAGGCAATCCGCGCGAAAGGGTAATTGTGGCGCAATTTGATTTAGTAGTTCTCGGTGGCGGAAGCGGCGGATATGCAGCTTCATTACGAGCCGCACAATTGGGTTTATCAGTGGCTCTCATTGAAGGCGAAAAACTCGGCGGAACCTGTCTTCACAAAGGTTGTATCCCAACCAAGGCCCTGCTCCACTCTGGCGAGATCGCTGACAACACGCGCGATGCCAGTCACTTCGGAATTAATGCACAATTAATCGGCATTGACATGGTTGCAGTCAATGCTTACAAAGATGGCGTAATCGCCAAGCTCTACAAAGGTTTGCAAGGTCTTGTGAAATCCCGCAACATCACTTTTGTTGAAGGATTTGGAAAGCTAGTTGGCCCCAATACAGTTGAAGTAAATGGCCAACGCTATGAAGGCAAGAACATCATTCTCGCTACCGGTTCCTATCCCCGCACTCTGCCTGGACTTGAAATCGATGGCACGACAATCATCACCAGCGAAGAAGCGCTCAACATGACAACAATTCCAGCGCGAGTGATCGTGCTGGGCGGCGGAGTTATTGGTTGCGAGTTCGCATCGGTCTGGAAATCATTCGGCGCCGATGTCACCATCATCGAAGGTCTGCCACGACTGATTGCAGCCGAAGATGAGAGCTCAAGCAAGCAGCTAGAGCGCGCCTTCCGCAAGCGCGGTATCAACTTTGAAGTGGGAACGAAATTCCAGAGCGTGGCCAAAGATGCATCAGGTGTCACAGTCACACTCGAAAATGGCAAGACATTCAGCGCTGACCTACTTCTTGTTGCAGTCGGTCGCGGACCAGTTTCTGCCAACTTGGGTTATGAAGCTCAAGGTATTGCGATGGAGCGCGGTTATGTTCTCGTCGACAACAAGTGCCGCACCAATGTTCCTGGAATTTGGGCCGTTGGCGATTTGATCCCAACCCTGCAACTTGCACACGTTGGTTTTGCTGAAGGAATTCTCGTTGCCGAAGAGATTGCTGGACTTAATCCTCGTCCTATTAATTACGATGGCGTGCCACGTGTTACATACTCCGAGCCAGAAGTTGCCTCAGTTGGTTTAACAACTGCCCAAGCAAAAGAGCGCGGCCATGATGTTGTGGAACTTACTTATGATTTAGCTGGCAATGGCAAGGCAAATATCTTGCGCACTAGTGGTTCAGTGAAATTAGTGGCAGCAAAGAATGGCCCAGTCCTTGGAATCCACTTGGTCGGATCGCGCGTTGGCGAACTTCTGGCTGAAGCGCAATTGATCTTCAATTGGGAGGCGAGCGCCGATGATGTCGCTCCTCTTCTCCACGCTCACCCCACCATGTCAGAGGCGATGGGCGAAGCTCACATGGCTCTGGCTGGTAAACCGCTCCACGCTCATGGCTAAACTGCACCTTGCATAGATGTTCGATCGATTGATGTCCGAAGGAGAGATGAGATGACTTACTCAGTACAGATGCCCGCCCTTGGTGAGAGCGTCACTGAAGGAACTGTCACTCGCTGGCTCAAGAATGAGGGCGACAGCATCAAAGTCGACGAACCATTACTAGAAGTTTCTACCGACAAAGTTGATACCGAAATTCCATCCCCCGTTGCTGGAATTTTGCAGAAGATTGTTGTTGCAGTTGATCAGACTGTTGCTGTTGGCGCCGAACTTGCTGTGATTGCAACCGATGGCGCCGCTGCTGCTCCGGTTGTCGCCGCTCCCGTTGCCGCCGCACCTACTCCACCACCTCCACCACCTGTTGCACATGTTGCACCTGTTGTTGCAGCGCCAGTTGTTGTAGCTCCTGTAGCTGTTGCACCTGCTGCCGCAGCTCCCGTTTCAGCTGGAGCCGGAACTGTCATCACGATGCCAGCCCTTGGTGAATCTGTCTCTGAAGGAACCGTCACTCGCTGGCTCAAGAGCGTTGGCGAGAGCGTTGCAGTTGATGAGGCGCTCCTTGAAGTCTCTACCGACAAAGTTGATACCGAAATTCCATCCCCAGTTGCTGGCGTACTCACCGCAATCGATGTGCCAGTCGACACCACTGTCGCTGTTGGCGCTCGCTTAGGAATGATTTCATCTTCATCTTCTGCACCTGTAGCGGCCGCACCTGTGATTGCACCAGCACCAGTAGTTGCAGCACCTGCCCCCGTTATTGCACCACCAGTTGTAGTCGCACCTGTTGCTGCACCTGTCGCCGCAGCACCCGTAGTTGCTGCACCTGTCGCAGCAGTTGCTGTTGCGGCTGCTCCAGTAACTCAACCCTCTGATGCTTATGTCACTCCTATTGTGCGCAAGCTCGCATCTGAACTCGGCGTGAATCTGGCATCAGTTCGTGGCAGCGGTGTTGGCGGAAGAATTCGCAAGGAAGATGTTCAAGCAGCGGCTAAGCCAGTTGCGGCAACAGTTACAAGTGCACCAGTTGCAGCAACAACATCTGCGCCACGTCCTGCTGCAGTTGCTGCTTCACCACTTCGCGGCACCACAGTTCAAATGTCTCGTCTGCGCAAAGTTATTGCCGCTCGCATGGTGGAGTCGCTCCAAGTCAGCGCCCAACTCACCACTGTGATCGAAGTAGATGTCACAAAGATTTCTCGACTCCGCAACCGCGCTAAGGCAACATTTGAAGGCCGCGAAGGTGTGAAGTTAACATTCCTTCCCTTCTTCGCTGTTGCAGTCTGCGAAGCGCTTAAACAACATCCAGTTCTTAATTCATCAGTTGATGGTGATCAGATTACTTATCACTCAGCAGAGCACCTTGGCATTGCAGTAGATACCGAGCGCGGCTTGTTGGTTCCAGTAATCCATAACGCAGGTGACCTCAACATGGGTGGGGTTGCTCGCAAAATTGCAGATCTTGCTGCGCGCACTCGCGACAATAAGGTCACACCAGATGAATTAGGTGGCGGCACATTTACTCTCACTAATACCGGAAGTCGTGGCGCACTCTTTGATACGCCAATCATCAATCAACCACAGGTGGCAATCCTTGGCCTTGGCGCAGTTGTGAAGCGTCCGATGGTTGTTAAGGGCGAAGATGGCGGCGAGACAATTGCGATTCGCGACATGGTTTATCTGGGTCTCTCCTACGATCATCGCGTTGTTGATGGCGCAGATGCAGCTCGCTTCCTTGTGACTTTGAAAGAGCGCTTAGAAGCTGGAAATTTCGAAGCCGATCTAGGCCTCTAACATGGCCGTTCCACAACGCATTGCAGTTACCGGTACAACCGGATTAATTGGCAGCGCACTTGTCGGTCATCTCAAAGCAGAGGGCCACACCGTGCAGCGTTTGGTGCGCCGTCCAGCACTTACTCCCGAAGAAGTTACTTGGGATCCTAAGAAAGGCACCGTCGATTTAGCAGCCCTGGAAGGCGTCGATGCGATCATTCACTTAGCTGGTGCAGGTGTTGGCGATAAGCGTTGGAGCAAGAAATACCGCGCTGAAATTCTCAATTCACGTCTACTTGGTACAACCACTATTGCAAGTGCAGTTAACACACTCAAGCCATCGCTCTTTATCTGCGCATCTGCCATGGGTTACTACGGCGAGACTGGGAATCGCGCAGTTATTGAGAGCGATCGTCCTGGCAATGATTTTCTTGCAACGGTCTGTAAAGAGTGGGAAGGCGCCGCTGATTTAGTAAGAGATGTTCGTACCGTTAAATTGCGCACCGGACTTGTTTTAGATCCTGCAGATGGCGCACTCGGCAAGATGTTGCCACTCTTTCGCTTTGGTCTGGGTGGAAAACTAGGTTCAGGTAAGCAATGGTGGTCTTGGATCACACTTCACGATGTCATCCGCGCAATCACATTCGCAATTGAGAACGACATTTCCGGCCCAATAAATCTCACCTCTCCAAATCCTGCAACTAATCAGGAGTTCACTGCCGCACTTGCTCGCGCGCTACGTCGCCCCGCGCTGCTGCCAGTGCCAGGATTTGCACTCAAAATTGCACTCGGTGGTTTCTCTGCTGAAATTTTAGGATCGAAGAAAGTTCTACCTCAAGCACTGACCGATGCTGGTTTTACTTTTGATTACCCACACTTGGCTCCGGCTATCGCCGAACTAGTCGACTAATTTCCTTCGCAACATCACTTCCAGTCTGCATCGCACTCTGCTGCGATGGATATCCACGATGATCTCCGATCACATAAAGACCAGAGCCCAGCGATAGCGCAGATTTAATTGGTTGACCTGCGGCATGAAGCGGCAGTGAATCTTCAATCCGAAAGCGCTTTACCAACTCCCAATCCGTTGTCGATGTCTTCCAGATCTGACGCAACTGCGCTTTCACATCTACCTCATTGAGATCATCGAGCACGGTTGTGACAATGAGGTGACGTCCCTTAGGTGCATAGCCAGAGATTGCATCAGAGATAACCAGTGAATTGAGAACTCCCCCACGTGCATTGATGTGGAGTAGCCCGCCATTGCGAATTGGCTCATCGCTTGCGTGATACCAGGTAGTGGATTTGAGCATCGATGGCGCTGGAAGTGAAGGAATAAGTTTCTGCGCAGACTTTGGATCGGTTGCGACAATTACATGATCGGCCGAGTAGGTACCACCTTCTGTAATTACCTCTCGATTGCGAATGGAAATTACTCGCTCGTTGTAGTGAATATTCGCAAGAGGTCTTGCTAACGCGGCAGAGAAAGTTCCAACACCTTTGCGCGGAACACCAGGGCGACCCAATGCAAAGGAGCGCTGAATCTTCTGCGCAACATCGAGTGCCAGGCTCTCTGGATCGGCTAAGAAAACGCCACTCAGAAATGGTTTGAGTGCGCTTTGGTATAGCTTCGGAAACTTCACCGTTGCGGCACGGAAGCTCTTGGCATTTGAGGCAGGACCTGTGATGAATCGAAAGTAAGTGAACTTCTCCCAAGGCGATCCCAGTTGCGAGGATGCAAAGTTCCATGCCTTGGCTGGTGTGAGTTCCAAAGTTCTTCCACTATCTACCAAGAAGAATCCAGCGGCAAAGGAGATGAAGTCAATCTCTTTTAATACGCCAGATTTCTTAACCTGCGGATAACCAGGATTGATTACTTGAAAGCCGTGATCGATCTGAAAACCATCGATGACATCAGTCTTTACTCGACCACCAGGTCGATCACTAGCTTCAAGTACCAGCACCGAATGACCTTGGGCTTCAAGCTCACGCGCCGCAACTAAACCCGATAGCCCCGCCCCAATGACAATGGCATCGAATTGCGACATTGGTTACGCGTCTTGCTTGTGCTGCAACTTCGATGGCCACCAGATCTTCGGTCCAATTTCATGAACCAGAGCTGGTACCAAAATGGAGCGAACAATGATCGTATCGAGCAGCACGCCGAAGGCGACTGCGAAACCAATTTCGGCAAGTGGGACAAGCGGCAACAAACCAAGAACTGCGAAGGTTGCAGCAAGAACGATTCCTGCCGATGTAATCACTGCGCCAGTAACTGTGAGCCCCTTAATAACACCTGCACGTGTGCCAATTTTCTGACTCTCTTCACGTACTCGGGTCATCAAGAAGATGTTGTAATCGATTCCCAGCGCCACCAAGAAGATGAAGGCAAAGAGTGGGAATGAATTATCACCGCCGGCAAATTTGAAGACATGGTTGAAGACAAAGGCGCAGACACCCAGTGTGGCGAAGTATGAGAGCACCACAGTTCCAAGTAATAAGGCTGCACTAAGAATACTGCGCAACAAAAGACCAAGAATTAATGTGATGACAAGGAGAATAATCGGAATGATTGTCTTATTGTCATGATTATTGGCTGTGCGAACATCGAAGTAGACCGCACTGGTTCCGCCAACAAGCGATGTTGGATCTGCCGCATGAGCCAGTCGACGAATTTCAGGAATGTCATTTCCCGCTTCGACGCTATCTGGCGCTTTATCCAAGGTGAGATTCAAAATCGCTTTGTTATTGACAATTTTTACTTGTGGCATTGGTTGGCCAGGAATTGGTAAACCATCAAGTTGTGGCGCAATCTCACTGACACCGGGTGCGTTCTTGAGCGCAGCAGTTACTGCGGCAATCTTGTCGGCCGATACAACTACTTGAGTTGGGTCGCCCTCGCCACCAGGAAAGTGCTTGAGCAGTTGCTTCTGACCTACAACTGATTCTGGACTACCAGTAAATGTATCTACTGTTCCGATTCCATCTGCTTTCAATGTAGTCGAATTAAATGCAAGTGCAAGGAGTACAACTCCGGTAATCGCCCAAGCTCTGCGGGGATGGCGACCAATACTGTTACCAATTTTCGACCACGGTCCAGACATCACATGATCATCACCATCAAATTGCGGACGGCGAGGCCAGAAGATCCAGCGGCCAAAAACAAGGAGTAGCGCTGGAAGTAGCGTTAAAATCGTAATCATTGCGCAGACAATTCCAATGGCACCAATTGGGCCAAGACCTGCAGTGTTTGTTAATTTGCTAAAGAGCAGAATTAAAAGCGAAATAGAAACAGTTGAGCCGGAGGCAAGAATTGGCTCCCAAATTCCTTTGTAAGCCACACGCATCGCATCAAACCGATTCTCGTGAAGATGGAGCTCCTCTCGATAACGTGCAATCAGGAGCAAGGCGTAATCGGTTGCCGCACCAATAACAAGTACGGAGAGAATTCCCTGCGATTGGCCATCTACGTCGATAATCTCTTTCTTGGCCAGCAAATAGACAATTCCGCCTGCAGTAGAGAGCGCCATCAGCGCAGCAAAGAGCGGGATGATCCAGAGAACCGGTGATCGATAAACCACAATCAAAATGAGGGCAACGACGCCAAGGGTTGTCAGAAGTAGCGAAGACTCCAAAGTTCCAAAGGCGCCAAATAGATCGCCGAGCAAACCACCTGGGCCAGTGACGTAATGCTTAAAACCATTAGCTTCCGCAATTGGTTTGATGTCAGCACGAAGTGCGGTGATGATTGCGGGCAATACTGGTTTGTCATTCGGCAGGGTCTTTGCAATTGAATTTCCATCGAGCGGGATGTTTGCTAAAAGTGCGGTCCCATCCTGGGCTGGAAATACGGTGATCTCTTTGCCTGGTGCCAAGTAATCTGAAATCTTTGCTGTGGTGTTTGACAGAGTTAGTCCACTTACCGTCTTCATGTGGGCATTAATCGCCGCAAAGGTTTCTGGTGTCGCTTTTCCTTCAAAGAGAACAAGAGTTGGGAAGTTGAAAGTATCTTTATCAGCAAAGCCCTTGATGGCATCGGCAGCTTTAGTCGCTTCTGCACCCTTAGGTAAGAAGGAAGAGTTGTTGTTCTTCTGAACAGAGGAGAGCTTTCCAAAAAGTGGTCCAAGCCCGCCACCGATACCAAACCAGATGAAGATCGTGACCAGAGCGATGATAAACGGGCGAGTATTGCGCTTGCTCTTCTTCTCAGAAATTCCTTGGCTCATGCTGAAATAGCCCTTTCCTGGCGCTGATTACTACTGGCAATGGTTTCGGTTTAACGAAAGCCAAGCCTACCTTTAGGCTATGGGTATGTCGCTTTCTACAATCGGGACAGTCGTCACACAGACTGGTCTTTGCGAGTACGAGAGTGCGTGGCGGCAGCAGCGAACCCTGCATCAGCAGGTGGCTGAAGGGTTAATTCCTAACCAACTTCTCCTGATGGAACACCCTTCGGTTTATACCGCCGGGCGTCGCACCACATTAGATGAGCGCCCAACCGATGGCACACCAGTTGTCGATGTTGATCGCGGCGGAAAAATTACCTGGCACGGTCCGGGCCAACTCGTGGGTTATCCAATTATTCGTTTAGCAAAACGCAACGATGTTGTTGGCTACGTGCGCACCATCGAAGCAGCCCTTATGAAAGTTTGTGAAGAGTTTGGTTTAGCGGCTGAGCAGTATTGCGATCGCACTGGCGTGTGGATTCGCGACAACAATGGCGACCGCAAAATTGCCGCAATTGGAATCCGAGTTGCAAAAGGTGTGACCATGCATGGCTTTGCGCTCAATGTAAATCCAGATCTCACACCATTTACTCGCATTATTGCCTGCGGAATTCCCGATGTTGAAGTCACTTCTCTTGCCAAAGAACTCGGACGAGATGTTCAATTGAGTGAAGTAATTCCATTGATCGAAAAGCACCTACTTCCTGCCTTAGAAAGTGTGAGTTTGTGACGATTGCACCAGAGGGACGCAAGATGTTGCGGATCGAAGCACGTAATGCGCAGACGCCGATTGAACGCAAACCTGAATGGATTAAGACTCGCGCCGTCATGGGCCCGGAGTACACCCAACTTCGCTCACTCGTGAAGAGTGAAGGTCTGCACACTGTCTGCCAAGAAGCTGCTTGTCCAAATATTTTTGAGTGCTGGGAAGATCGCGAAGCGACATTCCTTATCGGTGGCGAACAATGCACTCGTCGCTGCGATTTCTGCAACATCGATACTGGTAAGCCTGGACCGCTCGATCGCGATGAACCACGACGCGTTGCTGAATCAATTCAGCAGATGGAACTTCGCTACGCCACTATTACCGGTGTTGCACGCGATGATCTCGATGATGAAGGTGCCTGGCTCTATGCCGAAACAATTCGCGTCGTGCACGAACTCAATCCGGGAACTGGCGTTGAAATGTTGGCGCCAGATTTCAGTGGACATTCGGAATTACTCAATCAAGTCTTTGAAACTCGCCCTGAAGTATTTGCACACAATGTTGAGACAGTCCCTCGTATTTTCAAGCAGATCCGCCCAGCATTTACCTATGAGC
>WLQV01000140.1 GCA_009697555.1 Actinomycetota bacterium
CATCGTCGTAGATCTGATCGATCACGAAGTAAATATTGCTGGCGCAGTTCCAGTTGGTTATGTCTATGTTGATGGTCAGAGCATTGGCGACATCACCGAGAGCTCCTTGAAGGATCGCAGAATTCTTGGCGAAGAAGGATTCATCTCAGTAGTCGTTGTTATTGAATCGCAGAGTGGCAAGATCGTTGCCGGACCTGATATTCATGCACGTGGTTTCGCTGAAGATGCAGCGCTCTTTGATGAAGTAAAGAGTCGGATTGAAAAAGCACTTGCAACTGCAGTGGCCGATGGAATTAATGGCACACATCAACTCTCGCAAATAGTACGTAAGACAGTGGGTAATTGGGTTGGCGCAGAACACCGTCGCCGACCAATGATTCTTCCGGTCGTCATCGAAGTCTGATCCCCTTCGTTATAGGCGGCGCGCCTAGGTCAGTGCGAATTGCGCAGCAATTACGCTACGGATGTGGCAAAACGCAAAGCAAAATCTGCAGGAGCCGGTAAGGCTCTCACTCGCGGCGTATCAAAGAGCATCAGGTGGATTTGGCATGCAATTGCAAAGGGCATTGGTGCATCGATTCGCTTTGTTGCCCGCGGTGCAAAAGATTTAGATCCAGCACATCAGCGCGATGGATATGCGCTGCTGCTATTGGTTATTGGATTGTGCGCAGTTGCAGGAACATGGCTTCGTTCTAGTAATTGGTTTGGCCATGCGCTCTACTCATTCTTTTATGGCGGATTTGGCCGTATTGGTTTCCTTACCCCAGTAATTCTCTTCTACTTTGCACTTCGACTCTTTCGGGTTCCCGATGAGAATGCAGCAACTGGGCGAATCACAATTGGTGCGCTATCACTGTTGGTTAGTTCAACTGGTTTGATGCACATGCTCGCTGGCTCCAGTGGTACTGGCGCAACAGCAATGCGACACGGTGGTGGCTGGATTGGTTATGGCGTCTCCACTCCATTAGTTGCGCTGATGACTTCACTTCTGGCATATCCCACTTTGATTGCTATTTTGATATTTGGCTTACTAGTCATTACCTCAACACCGCTCTCACAAGTTTTTATCCGGATCAAAACCACCTTTATCTGGCTCTTCTCGCACCGGCGCAAGCAGAGCGATGAGCTCTTTGAAATTAGTGAATCCGAACCATTTGAGTCACCACTCGTCGCGGACTTTCCGCATGAAGATGAGTTCGAAGATGAGGAAGAACCATTTGCAACAGAGCCAACTGCTCAGATTCCGGTAGCAAGCACAGCACCGAGTGCACCGCTTCGTCCAGTTCAATTACTTCTTACAAGTGATGCTAAATATGAATTACCACCACCGGATACTCTGCGCGCGGGGACACCAGCCAAGCCCAAGAGCAAGGCCAACGAAAGCGTCGTTGCTGCGCTCACCGAAGTATTCAAACAATTTGAAATTGATGCCGAAGTCACTGGCTTTATGCGCGGACCAACAGTTACGCGTTATGAAGTTGAGTTAGGCAGTGCAGTAAAAGTTGAACGAATTTCTGCGCTCACGAAAAACATTTCTTATGCAGTTGCCAGTGGTGATGTTCGAATTCTCTCTCCTATTCCTGGCAAATCTGCTGTGGGAATTGAAATCCCCAATGTCGATCGAGAGATTGTTGCGCTGGGGGATGTGCTCCGCTCTAGCGTTGCCGGACAAGATCTTCACCCTATGTTGGTGGCGCTTGGTAAAGATGTAGAAGGTAATTTTATCTGCGCAAACTTAGCGAAAATGCCGCACTTACTAGTTGCTGGTGCAACAGGTGCCGGTAAATCTTCCATGATCAACTCGATGATCACATCAATTTTGATGCGCTCTACTCCCGATGATGTTCGGTTAGTTCTCATTGATCCGAAGCGAGTTGAACTCACTTGTTACGATGGCATTCCACATTTAATTACACCGATTATCACCAACCCGAAAAAGGCAGCTGATGCGCTGCAATGGGTGGTGCGCGAAATGGACCTTCGTTATGAAGATCTCTCTACCTTTGGTTTTCGACACATCGATGATTTCAATAAAGCGGTACGCACTGGCAAAGTTGTAGCACCTGCAGGAAGTGATCGAGTTCTAGAGCCTTATCCCTATCTACTTATTGTGATTGATGAGTTAGCAGATCTGATGATGGTCGCTGCCAAAGAGGTGGAAGAGTGCGTAGTTCGTATTACCCAGCTTGCCCGATCTGCTGGTATTCACTTGGTACTTGCAACACAACGTCCGAGCGTTGATGTAGTCACCGGTTTAATTAAGGCCAACGTGCCATCGCGTCTAGCATTCGCTACAAGTTCTTTGGCAGATAGTCGAGTAATTCTCGATACACCTGGTGCCGAGAAGCTGGTCGGCCAAGGCGATGGCTTATTTATTCCTATGGGTGCAAGTCGTGCCATGCGAATCCAAGGTGCCTATGTATCTGAACGCGAGATTGAAGCCGTGGTAAATCACGTGAAGAGACAACTTGCACCGCGCTATCGAGATGATGTTCTAGTTCCTACTAAGCATGCCGCTCTCGGGGATCGTGAAATTGGCGATGATGTAGATATGTTGATTCAGTCAGTTCACTTAGTAGTGACTACACAATTTGGATCCACCTCTATGCTGCAACGAAAATTACGTATTGGTTTTGCAAAGGCTGGCCGCATGATGGATCTCATGGAGTCGCGCGGAATTGTTGGACCATCTGAAGGATCGAAGGCGCGCGCAGTTCTGGTGAAGCCAGAAGAGCTAGATGAAGTTTTAGCGAATTTAGAGAGTCATTAGTGTGATCTCTCAGGGTGACAATCTGGGAATTTAGCGCAAACTCTTCTTTCGCCTTGAGAAAAGCCTTACCCTTTACTTAAGTAGCGCTCACCCCAGAGTGCTACATCTGCGAAGGAAGGTGGAGACTTATGTCGACTGTCTCATCTTTAGGCGCAGCACTGCGGAGTGCACGCAAGAGCGCTGGACTATCACTTGATGATCTCTCGCAGCAAACTAATATTCGTGCAAGCTTAATTTCGCAATTTGAAGATAATAATTTTGTTGGAGCCGGCGGTAGTACTTACGCTCGTGGACACATTCGTAACATTGCACAGATTCTCAAATGTGACGCTGCAGCACTCTTGGATTTGTATGAAGCAGAACATGGTGAAGCTACACGCTTAATTCACGATCAATTGGTGGAAAGCAATGTTTCACTTCCTAAAGAGCGCAGAGAACCAATTACTTGGCGCGCACTTGTCGGAGTCTCACTCTCACTTCTTCTAGTTGCCGGTGTTGGCAAAGTTGTACTCTC
>WLQV01000141.1 GCA_009697555.1 Actinomycetota bacterium
CGCTACAGGTGGCTTCGGCGGTCGCCCATTTATGAAGCTGCGCGAGATTCTCGGAATTCTCCGTAATTCATACTGCCGCACTGTTGGCGCTGAGTACATGTACATCGAAGATCCAGCCGAGCGTCATTGGATGCAGGAGCAACTTGAGAATGCCGTTCCTAAGATTGAACGTGCCGAACAACTTCGCATCTTGCGCAAACTCAATAGTGCAGAGGCCTTCGAATCCTTCTTGCAAACAAAATATGTTGGACAGAAGCGCTTCTCACTCGAAGGTGGCGAGACCGTTATTCCATTGCTCGATGCAGTGATCTCGGCGGCGGCTGAGAGTTCATTAGAAGAGGTCTGCATCGCAATGCCACACCGTGGTCGCCTCAATGTTTTAGCAAACATTGCTGGAAAGTCCTACGGCCAGATCTTCCAAGAGTTTGAGGGGCATTACGCAGAGAATGCAGTGCATGGCTCAGGCGATGTGAAGTATCACTTGGGTACAGAGGGCGTATTCACTGCTGAATCTGGCGCAACAACAAAGGTCTACTTGGCGGCAAATCCTTCACACTTGGAAGCGGCAAATCCAGTATTAGAGGGAATTGTTCGCGCAAAGCAGGACAAGCTCAATGTGGTTAAAGCATTTAGCATTCTGCCAATTCTGCTTCATGGTGATGCAGCTTTTGCTGGACAAGGTGTTGTTACTGAAACTTTGCAACTCTCTCGCCTGCGCGGTTATCGCACCGGCGGAACAATTCACGTAATCGTCAATAACCAAGTTGGCTTCACAACATCGCCAATTTCGGCACGTTCAAGTCGTTACGCAACCGATGTTGCTAAATCTATTCAAGCTCCGGTCTTCCATGTCAATGGTGATGATCCAGAAGCAGTTGTTCGCATGGCGCGGATTGCATTTGAGTACCGTCAGAAATTTAATAAAGATATTGTCATCGACATGCTCTGCTACCGCCGCCGCGGACACAATGAGGGCGATGAGCCAAGTTACACCCAGCCATTGATGTATAAATTAATTGAAGCAAAGCGCTCTACTCGTACTCTCTACGCCGAAGCACTCGTCGGTCGCGGCGACATCACTGCGCAAGAGGCTGAAGAGGTCGCAGCCGATTACCAACGTCAATTAGAGGGTGTATTTGCTGCAGTTCATAACATTGAACCAGAGCATGATGAGAATTGGTCGCTGCCAGAAGTTCCAGCACCAAGCCAAGTTATTACCGCAATTCCTGAAGCGACTGCGCGCACAATTGCGGCACTCCATGCTGCGGTGCCAGAGAATTTCACAGTTCATCCTCGCCTCTTGCCGCAATTGCAGAAGCGGGTTGAGATGCTTAACGATGGATCGATCGATTGGGCGATGGGTGAATCACTTGCCTTCGGTTCATTACTCCTTGAGGGGCATCCAATTCGTTTAGCTGGTCAAGATGCGCGTCGTGGCACATTTAGTAATCGCCATGCTGTTGTCATTGATCAAAATAGTGGCGCCGAGTGGACACCACTTCGCGGACTTATCTCTAGTGATAACCAATTCTTTGTGATCGACTCCTTGCTCTCTGAATATGCCGCGATGGGCTTTGAGTATGGCTACTCCGTGGCGCGCGAGAATGCACTTGTTCTCTGGGAGGGACAATTCGGAGATTTCGCCAATGGCGCACAGACCATCATCGATGAATTTATCTCCTCTTCACTGCAGAAGTGGGGCGAGCGATCATCGCTGATTCTCCTGCTGCCACATGGTTATGAAGGTCAAGGCCCAGATCATTCATCTGGTCGCATTGAACGTTTCTTGGCGCTCTGCGCTGAGCAGAACATGACAGTTGCGCAACCATCCGATTCTGCTTCGTACTTCCACTTACTGCGTTGGCACATGAAGAATCCGGCACGCCGTCCGATGATTATCTTTACACCGAAATCAATGCTCCGCCTTAAAGCAGCCGGCACTGCGCTCTCACAATTTACATCGGGACATTTCCAACCAGTTATTGCTGATTCAACTCTTACTAATGCAACTCGCGCGATCTTCTGTTCTGGCAAGGTCTACTGGGATCTCGTTGCAGAGCGCGAGAAGTTAGGCGAGACGTCAACTGCAATTATTCGCCTCGAACAGTTCTATCCATTCCCTACTGAAGATTTTGCCGCGCAAGTTGCACTCCATCCCAACGCGAATTTGCTCTGGGTGCAAGATGAACCAGCGAACCAAGGTCCATGGCCATTTATTGCACTCAATTCACAAGAGGCACTCGGCGGTCGCGAACTTCGCCGCGTTTCACGTCGCGCAACTGCAAGCCCTGCAACGGGAAGTCATCACATGCATGAAGAGGAGCAGAAAGCACTTCTTACCGAAGCTTTCTCCCGCTAGTTTCTCTCGCTAACTTTTCTGGATTGTTTTCTCAACGCGCTCACTCTTCGCTCACTTCTCTTTACACTTAGCTCTTTACTTTTTTATAACGGAAAAGAAAATAACCAATAATTTCTCTATGCTTGAGTGGACCAAAGTGGCGAGAGTCGGTACTCGCCGATGGGTTGTCGCCTAGAACCCAAATCAGATCACCCTTGACCGATGTTGCTCGTTTTATTTGCAGCAAACCAGGGCGAGACTCTTGCTCGACAACAACAATAATTCCAAAACCTTTACGTTCGATTGCACGCAATTGGCGCGAAGATAACTTGCGCCAGTGCACGAGGAGCCAGTCGCCATCGGAGAGTGTTGGCAGCATCGAATCGCCAACGACGGCAAGGCGCCCAATTCCACGGCGATTACCGGACGCGGAGATGTCAGTTTCGCTCACACAAGGTAGTCTTCCCTGAGAAGTGGGTATTACCAAGCCCGTAACAACCCTAGTAAAAAGAAATTTTAAGAGAAGAGGAAAAATGTCATTCATTTCTCAGGCTGTGCAGGCCCTCCTTGCACCAAAGAGTTCAGTTCATGCTCACTGCGATCTACCTTGCGGTGTTTACGATCCAGCACAAGCAAAGATCGAAGCGCTCTCCGTTAAGGCATGCATGGAGAAATACGCCGGAAGCAGCGATGCTGATTTCAAAGCGCGCGCAGTCACCATCAAGGAGATTCGCTCAAACATGGTGAAAGAGCACCTCTGGGTTCTCTGGACTGATTACTTCAAGCCAAATCACTTTGAGGCACATCCAGAATTGCATGGCCTCTTCAATGAAGCAACGAAGTTAGCTGGCGCAGCTGGCACCAAGGGCACAGTTGATGTTGCCGTTGCCGACAAGTTGATTGGCAAGATCGATCAGATTGCAGAAATCTTCTGGGCAACTAAGAA
>WLQV01000142.1 GCA_009697555.1 Actinomycetota bacterium
ATGGCGCGTGAAAGAAGTCTGGTTGATGGCACATGCAACTCCTGATCATTGGGTAGACATCACCGAAACTTTTCCATTAAAAATGAAGGCGCTCCATGCGCATGCATCACAAACTGCACACAATGCTGAGTTAGAAAACTTAGTGCGCGAATGGGGCGAACGGAACGCGGCCGCTGCTGGATTCCCAGAGGGCCACGTTGCCGAAGCTTTTAAGATCGTTAATACAAATTAATTAACAATAATCTTTTCGATTCCCACTGTCTGAGCAGGAGTGCCATCGTTAGGGCCATTAAATAGTGGCGCCTTTGTGCCCTTTGCACCGATCGCCTTCACGATGTCTAGGCCAGAGGTGATTGTTCCCCAGATTGTGTAATTCGCAGGTAGGCCAAATGAATCCCCATAAACCAGGAAGAATTGGCTGCCATTTGTATAAGGGCCGGAGTTTGCCATTGCTACAGTGCCGGCTGGATATTTACGCGGTGAGAAGAATGGAAGATTCTCATCTGGGTATGCGCGCCAATTGGGATTGACTGGGCCACCACTGCCTGACGCAGTTGGGTCGCCACATTGCAATACAAAAATTCCAGAATTTACTAACCGATGACAAACTGTCTTGTTATAAAATCCAGCTTTAGCAAGTGTGGCCAGTTGAGTAAGCGTGATTGGCGCTTTTGATCCCACAGTCTTAATCACAATGTTTCCGCAATTTGTAACGAGCGTAAATGTTGTTGGCAGTGGTGACATCTCTTTTGTTGGCGGAACAACATCTTTGGGATTTAACTGTGGCTTCGCGGTTGTTGCCTTGCAGGAAAGCGCAGCAGCTTTCTTTGGTGCTGCAGTCGCACTTGAAATTCCAGTTGCGGCTAATGCAAGGATTGCAATGGCTATAACTACACGCTTCATTTTTACTCCCACTCGATTGTTGCTGGCGGCTTACTTGTGATGTCTAAAACTACCCGATTTACCTCTCGAACTTCATTGGTAATTCGCGTAGAAATTTTCTCTAAGGTTTCATAGGGAACTCGAGACCAATCTGCAGTCATGGCATCCTCACTCGAAACCGGACGTAGCACGATTGGGTGGCCGTAGGTGCGGCCATCGCCTTGCACACCGACACTACGAACTTCAGCCAAGAGAACAACTGGGCACTGCCAAATTGAGCGGTCTAAACCAGCAGCTTTGAGTTCTTCTCGTGCAATGAGATCGGCTCTACGCAAAATATCGATCCGCTCCTGAGTGACATCACCAATAATGCGAATGGCAAGTCCAGGTCCTGGAAATGGTTGGCGATAGACAATATTTTCTGGCAAGCCCAATTCAATTCCTACGCTTCGAACCTCATCTTTAAAGAGAGAGCGAAGTGGCTCAATCAGGGCAAATTTTAAATCGTCGGGAAGTCCACCAACATTGTGGTGCGATTTGATATTGGCCGTTCCTGATCCACCGCCAGATTCAACGACATCGGGATAGAGCGTGCCCTGCACGAGAAACTTCACTTCTCCGCCTGATGCAATTTCGCGTGCTGCACTTTCAAATGCGCGAATAAATTCACGTCCGATAATCTTTCGTTTTGTTTCTGGATCTGAAACGCCAGCAAGTGCGGTCAGGAATTGCGCCTTCGCATCTATGACCATGAGTTTTACCCCAGTTGCAGCCACGAAGTCGCGCTCTACTTGTTCTGCCTCGCCGCTGCGCAATAGTCCGTGATCAATAAAGACACAGGTGAGTTGGCTACCAACTGCCTTCTGAATAATTGCGGCTGCAACAGCGGAATCAACACCACCAGATAAACCGCAAATTACTCGCTGGCTGCCAATTTCTGCTTGAGCTTTGGCAATTTCACTCTCGGCAATATTTGCACTGGTCCAGGTGGTTTCACACTTGGCGATATTTACTAGCCAATTCTGAAGTATTGCTTGGCCATATTCGGAGTGAAGTACTTCTGGATGAAATTGCACACCAGCAAATTTGGCGGTGGAATCTTCAAATCCTGCAATCGCGGTATCTGAAGTTGCAGCAGAAATATCAAAACCACATGGTGCTTCAGTTACCGCATCGCCATGACTCATCCAGACTTTCTGTGATGCAGGCATCCCGGTAAATAATTTTGAGAGTGGCTTTGTGGTCAGATCGGTGCGACCAAACTCTGACTTACCAGTTTGTGAAACTACGCCACCCATAGCTTTTGCCATAATTTGAAAGCCGTAACAGATACCAAATACGGGAATTCCCAGGGCAAAAATTTTGGGATCAACTTGTGGTGCGCTCTCCACATACACACTGGCTGGGCCGCCCGAGAGAATGATTGCTTGCGGCTTCATCTCTTTGACTTGTGCTGCAGTAATTGTGTGTGGAACAACTTCGCTATACACATGTGCTTCGCGAACTCTGCGCGCAATTAATTGGGCATATTGCGCCCCGAAATCTAAGACGAGAACTGGTGAATTAGCCACGCTGGATAAGTACTTCGACCCGTTGGAATTCTTTAACATCGGAGTAACCACTTGTTGCCATTGCCCGGCGAAGTGCGCCAAAGAGATTCATCGAACCATCGGCGGTATGTGATGGACCATGCAAGATCTCTTCTAGCGATCCAACTGTTCCCACTGCAACTCGCTCACCACGTGGCAACTCTGGGTGATGTGCTTCTGATCCCCAATGCCAACCAAGTCCTGGTGCTTGTGTTGCCTTTGCAAGTGGTGATCCCATCATTACGGCATCTGCGCCACATGCAATCGCTTTCGCAATATCACCACTTCGCCCAACTGAACCATCTGCAATTACATGGACGTAGCGTCCACCAGATTCATCAAGATAATCGCGCCTTGCCGATGCAACTTCGGCAACTGCCGATGCCATCGGAACTTGAATACCAAGAACTTTGCGAGTGGTATGTGCTGCGCCGCCACCAAATCCGACAAGTACACCAGCGGCACCTGCCCGCATTAAGTGCAGTGCGCCAGTGGCAGTTGCACAACCACCAACGATGACAGGAACATCTAGCTCATAAATAAATTTCTTTAAGTTCAAGGAATCTTTATCATCATCGACATGTTCGGCCGAAACTGTTGTTCCGCGAATCACAAATATATCAACACCAGCATCGATAACTGCCTTATGTAATTGCGCAGTGCGCTGTGGTGAGAGCGATGCGGCAACAGTGACACCAGAATCACGGATCTGCTTAATGCGCTCCTTGATAAGTTCAGGGCGAATTGGTTCGGCATATAACTCTTGCATGCGTCGAGTGGCATGTTTATCG
>WLQV01000143.1 GCA_009697555.1 Actinomycetota bacterium
GGCGGTTTCGCAATCTTCCGCAATTGGAGATACGAGAGTCTTGGCTATCGATGGGCCAGCCGGTGCTGGTAAGACCACACTTGCCGCACATTTGGTAAAAGTGCTGAGTGTTTCGGGATCGCTCTCAGTGATTCACATGGATTGGATTTACGATGGCTGGGAAGGTGCACTCGGTACATCACTTACTGAGAAATTATCAGCAATCATTGGATCGCTTCAGAAAGGCGAATCGATCAAGTTAGATATCTACAACTGGCACTCAGGAGAATTTGATCAAGTGCGCGAGATCGCACCAGCAAAGGTTCTTATTATCGAAGGAGTTGGTGCAGCTCAGAAAGTAATTCGAGATTCTGGTGCAACCTCTATTTGGCTCGATATCGCACCAGAGGCTGGCATGAAGCGAGTACTTGCGCGCGATGGCGATGCAATTGAGGCACAGATGAAAGGCTGGCTCATCACGCAGGATAAATATTTTCACCGCGATCTCACCCCCCAATCAACTGACTTCTCCCTCTCCGCCACCTAAGATTTTCATGTGGCAGATCTAACTGGCGAGATTATTGATGGGCGTTATCAGCTCCTCTCGTTAATCGCATCAGGTGGCATGGGCAGCATCTATTCAGCCCTCGATACTCGACTAGATCGCAGCGTTGCAGTAAAAATCATGCACCCGCATTTGGCCCAAGATGAAGAGTTTGTTTCGCGCTTTATTAAAGAGGCGAAGGCTGCAGCTGCTCTCTCCCATCCCAACATTGTTAATGTGCAAGATCAAGGGTGGAATACCGGCGGCGTACCTGCCGTCTTTATTGTCATGGAACTCGTTGAAGGTGCAACGTTGCGCGATTATCTCGATGAGCAAGGCGCACTTGGCGTTGAGAGCGCGTTACGTTACTTAGTACCAATTTTGAGTGCACTTGCGGCAGCGCACGAACGTGGCATTGTCCACCGTGATATTAAGCCAGAGAATATTCTGATCTCTAAAGAGGGTCGAGTAAAAGTTGCTGACTTTGGTCTAGCTCGTGGCGCACTACTGGGCAATACCATGACCGGCGAATCGAGCATTATTTTAGGAAGCGTCTCTTATCTATCGCCCGAGCAGGTACAACGCGGCATTGCAGATGAGCGTTCCGATGTATACGCCACTGCAATTGTTGCCTTTGAAATGCTCACCGGAAAGAAGCCATTTGAGGGTGAGACGCCAATTCAAATCGCTTACAAACATGTCAATGAGAAAGTTCCAGCACCATCAACTATTAACTCAAAGGTTCCAGCAACGCTCGATGCGTTAATTCAGCGAGCCAGCGATACAGATCCAGATAAAAGACCAGCTAATGCTGGTGAATTTCTATCAGCGCTACGCGAAATTCAAAGCGCACTCGATCCATCGCGCAAACAGATGAGTCTGGAGTTAGATCTGCCGCCAGCTGCGCTGCAAAGCAAAGTGCGCAAGAAAGGGCGCGGTGTCACAGGCAAATCCCCAATTCCATCTGCAAGAGTGGAACCCGTGGCACCACCTGAGATCACCGCACGTACTCGACGCAAGACAAGTCGCCGAGTTCAACGCAATAGAGCAATTGCACTTCTTCTTGTTATCGCCCTTATTGCCGGCGGTTGGTATCTCAAAACTGGGCCGGGTGCGCGGATAGTGGTGCCCTCTCTTGCTGGCATGAAAGTTGCAGCGGCAACTGCTCAACTCAAAGCAGTGGGTCTTGTTGGTGAAGTGGATAAGGAAGTTTTCAGTGAGGAGATTAATAAAGGCTTAATTATTGAATCGCGTCCAGCAGGTGGCGGCAGAATTAAAGCTGACGGGATTGTTAAATATATTCTCTCTAAGGGTCCAGAGCGTTATGTGATTCCGAACTTGCAAGGCGAGTCTCCAACTGCCGCGATTGCAATTCTGACAAAGGATCCACTCAAAGTGGGTAATCAAACTGAACTCTTTGATCCAAAAATTCCGGTAGGACAGGTAATCGGCACCGATCCTAAGGCTGGAAGTTCAGTGACGCGAGATTCAGTCATTAATATTCTTATCAGCAAGGGCCAAGAGCAGGTAGTGCTCAACTCCTATGTAGGAAAAATTGGTGAACAAGCCCTCAATGAACTCACCGATGCCGGATTTAACGTTTCCACCAAATATGTCAGTAGTGAGACCGTTCCACTTGGCGCAGTTATTAGTCAGAGCCCAGATGGTGGCGGCTCGCAAGGTAAAGGCGCCGCAGTTGCGCTAGTTATTTCTAAGGGAACAGATTTCACCTTTATTCCGAATGTATATTCACTCGAGGAATCAGTCGCAGTCAAAGCGCTGAAATCACTCGGTCTCAAATACACGGTTCGCCGGATCGGTAGCAAAAAGATAAAGCACGTAACTAATGTCACGCCTAAAGTTGGCACTTCGGTAAAACGCGGAAGCACGGTCAGTCTCACAGTCGGATAGCCACCCACTACTGTTGCCACATGTCTCAAGGTCCACGTATCGGTGCGCATACGCCCACATCTGGCGGAATGGCAAAACGCGCCCTTGGGTATGCAGAAACAGTGAGCGCCGAAGCAATTCAAGTCTTTGCATCAAATCCGCGAGGTTGGGCGATGCCAGATGCAAATGCTGAAGCCGATACCGAGTTCCGCGAAAAAGCTGCGGCGATGGATGTATACACCTACGTTCATGCACCATTTCTTATCAATCTCGGCTCGCCCACAGCCGCCACTTATGAGAATTCATTAGCTTCTACTGCTTATTCACTCAAACGTGCTGCAGATATTGGCGCACGCGGTTGTGTGGTTCATACCGGTTCTGCAGTTGATAACAACCATGTCGATAATGCGTGGAAACAGATTCATGAAGGCATGATGCCAATTCTCAATGCGCTCTCTGATGATGCGCCGACACTTCTGCTCGAACCAACTGCTGGCCAAGGCCAATCACTGGTGAAGAAACTCGATGATCTCTCGAATTACTTAAAGGCTCTCGAATATCATCCAAAAGTGGGTTTTTGTTTAGATACCTGCCACGTTTTTGCGGCCGGGCACGACATCGCCAAAAAAGGTGGCATGACCGAGACGATCGATTTGCTCATTGAGATCGGTGGCATCGAGCGCTTCCAACTTGTCCATGCCAATGACTCGATGGATGTTTGTGGCGCGCTCAAGGATCGCCATCAAAATTTAGGTAAAGGTGAGATCGGGATTGCTGCTTTCCAAGAGATGCTCGACCACCCAGCTATGAAGAACATTCCACTTATTCTCGAAACGCCAGGTATGGAA
>WLQV01000144.1 GCA_009697555.1 Actinomycetota bacterium
CCAACGTCACTGTTCAATGGCCAAATCTCTTGGAATACGACGTCATTGTTCCTATGGGTTCACCATGGGGCGCTTGGGATGATGCCACTATTGGCAACTGGCTACTCCCAGAGATTAAACATCTCAAAGCGGCCCACGATGCCGGCGTTCCAATATTGGGAATCTGCTTTGGTGGCCAATTAATGGCGCGTGTGCTCGGTGGAAGTGTTGCACCAGCACCGCAATCAGAAATTGGCTGGCATGTAATTGTGAGTGATGATGAATCGCTAATTTCGCGCGGACCCTGGATGCAATTTCATTACGATCGCTTTGTCGTTCCACCTGGCGCAATCGAGATTGCCCGATCACCACTTGCACCGCAAGCCTTCACTATGGGGCGCACCCTATGCGTGCAATTTCATCCAGAGATGGATCCTGAAGTGTTAGAGGCCTGGTTTGCAAAGACGGATGGCGAAAAGGCAGAAGCTGCCGCAGCAGGCTTAGATGTCACAATTTTAAAGGCACAGACTAAATATGAGAGTGAATTTTCCAATCGCCGAGCAGCAGCGCTCGTTGATGGATTTTTAGACACGATAGCCACTCGATCCATCTAAGGAGCAGCAATGAGCGCAACGAGAAAACTCGGTCCATTCCAGATTTCACCTATTGGATTAGGTTGCATGCCGATGTCTGCCTTTCCACCTGATCGCCCGGGAATTCTCGATCGTCGTGATGCAGTAATCGAAGTTATTCATACCGCCCTCGATAATGGATTAACACTTCTCGACACAGCAGACATTTATGCGCCAAGTTGGAACACAATGGGACATAACGAGCGTTTGGTTGCTGAAGCGTTTCGTACCTGGAGTGGATCTGCTGAGAAGAAGAGCGCAATTGTTATTGCAACTAAAGGTGGCATCACTCGCAAACCTGGCGCAGATTGGCTCGGCACTGTCGGCCGCAATCTTACTGAAGATTATTTGTATCGTGCAGTAGAGGCATCAGCTGCCCGACTTGGCGTCGATAAAATTCAATTGTGGCAACAACACCGCCTCAATGACACCATGCCATTTGAAGAGCAGATGGAGAATGTATTTAAGCTTCGGGCACATGGCATTGTGCAGAACATCGGATTGAGTAACGTCAGTGCAGAACAATTGCGCCGTGCCATCAAAATCGGTGGCAGTGTGAAAGATGGCGGTGTTGTCTCAGTACAGAATGAGTGGAGTCCGCGCTATCGCAACGGCGAAGATGTTCGCCAGCTCTGCGAAGCCGAAGGCATTGCCTTCCTTACCTTCTCACCACTTGGTGGGGTAATTCGCTCGAAAGAATTAGCCGATGACAAGTACAACAAGTGGCACCAGATTGCTACCGCCAAGGGCGTTTCTACTTATGCACTCACTATTGCCTGGCATTTAGCGAGCTCACCAGTAGCAATTCCAATTCCAGGATCTACTCGGAAAGAATCAATTCTCGACACGATGTCGGGGCTCAAAGTCCAACTTTCTGCGAGTGAATTAGCAGAACTCAATGAGGCACTGCCACCTAATGATCCAGTACATCCGCTACTAGGAGCACAGCCACCATTTCGCGATTAAGCGCCTAACTTCCACATCTGCTTAGTAGCGCTGCCATCGGGCCAGTAGTTATCTTTTTCTGGCTCGATGGTGAGGGCATGCATAACCAATTTCTTATTAACCAGTTCTGGCGCGGCAATTTGCAATGAGACCAAGATCGAAGTGCCGCCATTGAGATACATCGCTTTGCCACTGGCGCCAGTGCGATCCCAACTCTCCCATTCAATTCCACTTAGTCGTGGTTGGGTCGTTGAACAGCTCTTAGTAATGACTATCGGTTTATAAGTGATGCCAGTGCAATCGGCGACATAGACCTGCGAAGTCTTGGCACGAGTAATAAATTTATCGCCACCCCATAAGAGGCCCATCAGAGTTATTGCAGCAAGAAAGATCAGCGCTGGCTTATTCGGCCGCATCCTCATCCTCGTCATCCAATAAATCAGCTATACCGAGTAATGGCGATGATGCTGCGATTTCTTTGGAGCCAGCCTTATCTAACTTGCGCTCTAACTTGCGAGTGCGCACTCCAACATCTGCAACGGTGTTCTGGGCAGCTTCCAGTTGTTTGCCAAGCTTCTCCCAGACTCGACCGTACTTCACGAATTCACCTTGTACTTCACTGAGCGTCTTCCAAATATCACTTGCACTCTTCTCAATTGCAAGAGTCTTAAAGCCCATCTGCAAACTATTGAGTAGTGCCATCAACATCGTGGGGCCAGTTACCATCACACGAAATTCATTCTGTAATTGGCTAGCAAGGCCTGGGCGCCGAATCACTTCGGCATAAAGACCCTCAGTTGGTAGATACATAATTCCAAAATCAGTAGAGCGCGGTGGCTCGATATATTTCTCCGAGATAGTTTTAGCTTGCAACTTAATTGCCTTCTCAAGTTCTTTTCCAGCTGCTTCCATATCTTCAAGTGAGCCCTTTTCTTGGGCTTGCACTAAGCGGTCGTAATCCTCTTGTGGGAACTTGGCATCAATCGGTAAGTAACAAATCTCGCCCTCAATACGGCCAGGGAGTTTGATCGCAAATTCCACGAGCTCGCGTGAACCAACTTTGATATTGACGTTGGCTTCGTATTGATCGGGCGTAAGAATGTCTGCAAGCTGGCGGGCGAGTTGTACTTCGCCCCAGCCGCCGCGGCTCTTCACATTGGTGAGTACTCGCTTGAGATCGCCCACACCGGTGGCAAGTGATTGCATCTCACCCAAACCCTTATGAACTTGCTCAAGGCGCTCACTCACAGATTTAAATGATTCACCTAGACGCTTCTCTAGAGTCTCATGCAATTTCTCATCAACAGTGGCACGCATCTGCTCGAGTTTAATTTCATTCTCTTTGCGCATCTCAACCATCTCTTTCTGGAGTGATTCGCGCATATTTACTAAAACTTGTTCGAGTTCGAGGCGACCATTAGCTGCATCCTGACGGGAGAGTCGAGCATTGCCATCGAGTGATTCATTAAATTTTGTGAGCCGTTCTTCAACGCTCTTGCTATTGCGATCGAGCGTCTCACCGAGTTCGGAGCGCTGTCTCTTAAATTCATCTGCGAGCTGGGCACCATCTACGCCACCCTGCGCTGCGCCTGGCGCACTCTTGCGCAGCAATAGGAGAGCGGTAATAGCAACATTGACGAGCACCACTGCAATGATCAGAAAATTCATTCTCTCTCCCTTATCTCAGTTGAG
>WLQV01000145.1 GCA_009697555.1 Actinomycetota bacterium
CAACTGCCCGAATCGAAAAGATGTGATCGAGATGGCCATGGGTTGCAATCACTGCAACTGGTTTGATTTTATTTTCAGCCAATAAATCTGCAACTTCATCGCGTAAATCTGTATCGCCATCCAAACTCATTCCGGGATCGATGATGATTCCTTCACTTCCCGCCGATGGCGCAATCACCCAACAGTTAGTGGCATATGCCGGCGCAGCGAAAGAGGAGACGATCATGGTTGCCCCTCTTCCTTGGGATCTCTTCACTCACGCTCAGTTTTGCCCCCTGAGGAGAGCGCTTTTGCGACACTTCGATACCTCAGGGTACCTTTGGCCCGCACGCGGAAGAACCATTGAAGCGCGCGAACATCCACCAATACCGTTAACGAGTGTCGCTTGCGACCTATCGCGCTGAGAAAGGATCTACATCTATGAGCATCGAAGGAACACCACAACTTCCCACCGTCGCATCACCTGCGGCAGCCCTCATCGGAGATCCCTCAGCATTTGGACGTGTCGCTGAAGATGGAACTGTTTATGTAAAGACCAGCAACGGCGAAAAAGTTGTTGGCTCATACCCGGGCAAGAGCGCTGAAGAAGCCCTTGCCTACTTTGTCCGTAAATTTGAAGTACTCGCATCTGAAGTTGTTCTCCTTGCTGCCCGTGTGAAAAGTGGCGCAATGGTTCCCTCTGATGCAATGCAAGCCGTTGATAAATTGCGCAAGCAGGTAGAAAATCTCAATGGCGTTGGCGATTTAAGTGCGCTCGCAAATTCTGTCGACCAGATCCTTCCGCTGATTGAAGGTGGTCGCGCCGCACATGAGGCAAAGAAAGCTGCTGAAGCTGCCGCAAAGGCAGAGCGCCGTACTGGAATTATCGAAGCAAAAGAGAAGATCATCGCTGAAGCAGAATCCCTTGCACTCTCTGAGAGCTGGAAAGCAACTGGAGAGCGTTTGAAGACGCTCCTTGATGAGTGGAAGGCTGCGCCTCGTTTAGATAAGAAGGCCGATGCCGATCTCTGGAAGCGCTTCTCATCTTCTCGCAATAAGTTTGATAAGCGCCGTCGCCAACACTTTGCAACTCTCGATGCACAGTCGAGCGCAGTTAAAGGCACTAAAGCAACATTGGTAGAGCAAGCCGAGAAGCTTGCGACCTCCACTGATTGGGTTGCTACTGCTCGCACCTTTAAAACATTGATGGATCAATGGAAGGCGGCCGGCCGCGGCAAGCCAAGTGATGATGCAAAACTCTGGGCTCGCTTCAAAGCGGCACAAGATGCATTCTTCGCCGCCAAGAACACCGATCTTGAGCGTCGCGATGAGAGTCAGAAGAAGAATCTTGAGAAGCGCAATGCACTCATTACTGAGATCGAAGCACTGTTGCCGATTACTGACATCAATTCAGTAAAGACCAAGTTCCGCGATCTCTCCACTCAATGGAGTCGCAGTGGCATGGTTCCACGCGATAAGAAGAACGCTCTTGATAATCGCTTCAACACAGTAGCTGCAGCGGTTAAAGAAGCAGAAGAGATTCTCTGGCGTAAAACTGACCCAACTGCAAAAGCTCGCGCCTATGATGTGGTTCGCCAACTCTCTGAAGCGATTGCTAATTACGAGAAGCAAGCTGCGAAATCTGAGGCCGCTGGTAATGCGAAGAAGGCAACTGAGGCACGTGAAGCAGCTGCTGCTCGTCGCATCTGGTTAGCTGAAGCTGAAAAGGGTCTGGCTGAGTTCGCTTAATTATTTGTTGATCGGGCTACTTCGTAAACACCTTCAACTCGTCGTACTGCAACCAGCACCGTATCTAAGTGAATCGCATCTGCCATTTCGAAGGTAAAGCGAAGCACTGCGGTGCGATCTTTCGCAGTTGTTACGGCAGCGGTGAGAATGTTGACATGCTCCTCACTCAAGATGCGAGTGACATCGGAGAGTAAGCCTGGTCGGTCAAGCGCCTCTACAACGATGTTGACTAAGAAGATACTTGCCGCACCTGCAAGCCATTGCACCTTCACTACGCGATCTAACTGATGTCGTCGTAAATCATCAGCATTGACACAATCAAAGCGATGCACTGAGACGCCACTGCCTCGGGTAATAAAGCCCATGATTTCATCGCCTGGAACTGGCGTGCAGCAGCGAGCCAACTTCACCAATACTTCAGCACTTCCCTCAACTGCAATTGCACTACTTGATCGGCGAATCTGTGGCCCGGTGATTACGCTGCCCAATTGGCTCAGCGATGCTTCAGGATGTGAATCATCCGAACCTAAAGTCGCTACCAATTTATCTACTACTGAGGCCGATGAAACATGCCCATCCCCTACTGCGGCATAGAGCGATTCAATATCGGGATAGCGAAGTTCATGTGAAAGCTCCAATAGAGAATGCCCAGCAAAGATTTTCTGCAACGGTAGACCTGCTTTGCGCATTTGGCGCGCTATAGATTCACGCCCCGCATCGATTGCCTCTTCACGTCGCTCCTTGCTAAACCACGCTTTAATCTTGGAGCGAGCACGAGGACTTGTGACGAAGTTAAGCCAATCTCGACTCGGCGCTGCATGCTCGCCCTTATTTGTTAGTACCTCCACCACATCACCATTTGCTAAGTGAGATTCCAACGGCACCAGACGTCCATTCACCTTCGCGCCCATGCAGCGATTACCTACTTCGGTGTGCACTGTGTAGGCAAAATCCACTGGCGTAGATCCGAGAGGTAGCGCAACAACATTGCCCTTGGGAGTGAATACGAAAACTTCGGGTGTTCCTAAATCAAAGCGGAGTGATTCTAAGAATTCGCTGGGATCTTCTGTCTCTTTCTGCCAATCATGGAGTTGGCGCAGCCAGAGCATCTCGGGACTCTCTTCGCTGCTCTTCTTGCCCTCTTTGTACTTCCAATGAGCTGCAATACCGAATTCGGCGCGAGCATGCATCTCAAAGGTGCGAATCTGAATCTCAATTGCTTTGCCATTTGGTCCAATGACCGTTGTATGCAGAGATTGATAGAGATTGAATTTTGGCATTGCGATGTAGTCCTTGAAACGCCCAGGTACTGGACTCCAACGCGCATGAATTGCACCAAGTACCGCGTAGCAATCGCGAACATCATTTACTAGAACGCGAATACCCACTAAATCGTAGATGTCATTGAAGTCTCGGCCACGAACCACCATCTTCTGATACACGCTATAGAAATGCTTCTGGCGTCCCGTAACCGTGGCATCGATCTGATCACTAGCTAAATCAGATTGCACCAATTC
>WLQV01000146.1 GCA_009697555.1 Actinomycetota bacterium
AACTCTGTGAAGTACATCTTGATCGCTCCTGGTTTGGAACACGTGCAACTGTCATCGAAGAGATTACGACCGCTCGCGTTGCCTTTATTACCCGATTAGGTGAAGGTGTCATTCCTAACGAGAGCACAGTTTTGCAAGAGGGCGACCTCGTGCATGTTGTCGTATTGGATAAAGATTTGCCTTCCGTTGAAGCAGCACTTTCCCGAAGTCCGGAGGCTAAGTAAATGCGCGTAGCTATCGCCGGTGCTGGAAATGTGGGACGTGCGATTGCCCGCGAATTGCTCGACAATGGACATCAAGTTCTTCTCATTGATAAAGATCCCAAGGCGCTCAAGATGGATAGCGTCCCGGATGCCGAGTGGTTGCTTGCCGATGCGTGCGAAGTAACATCACTTGATAATGCCAAATTGGATTTATGCCAAGTACTTGTTGCTGCAACTGGAGATGACAAGGTCAATCTTGTTGCATCCCTGCTGGGTAAAACCGAATATGGTGTGCCACGCGTTGTTGCTCGAATTAATCACCCAAAGAATGAGTGGCTCTTCGATAGCTCATGGGGCGTTGATGTCGCAGTATCTACTCCACGAATTATCTCTGCCCTCGTAGAAGAGGCAGTCACCGTTGGCGATGTAGTTCGCCTCTTCTCATTCAAAAAGGGGCAAGCCAACTTAGTTGAACTCACACTCCCTGAGAATTCTCGTTGTATTGGAAAGACAGTGGAAGAGATTCAACTTCCCGAGAATGCAACACTTGCTTCAATCGTGCGCGATGGTCGAGTTATCTCTGCTAAATCACATGATGTATTTAGCGCTGGCGATGAACTGCTATTTGTGGCATCTAGTGAAGCTGAAGCACTTCTCAAAGATCGCTTCTGCTAGTCAACTTTTAATTTTGGTGCGTTTTTAATAACTAGCCACGAACCCCAAGCTGCCGCAAGAAATAACGGATAACCCATCGCTAAATTCACAGTGCCTAAGAGATTTACTTTTCCTGCGCGATAGAGCGGGTATTGAACTGCGATCCGACCAAAGAAGAGGCCAACCCAGATCCAACTAGCGCGAATGTATGCCTTTTTGCGCGCCGGATCTTTGCGCCATTCAAAGTTCTCACCCAAGATCGGCCCGAGCATGATGCCAAGTAGCGGCCAACCCACCAGATTCGCCAAGAGATATGCGCTGCCATAAGCCAAGTTGGTAATTAACTTAGGTAGATAGAAATTCACAGCGTTGCCAGATTTAGCGGCAAAGAGCGCACAGATCAATACGCCAAAGAAACCCGATGCAACGTGGCGCAATGTATCGCGGCGCAATAAGCGAATGACTCCCAATATTCCAGCAGAAATAACTGCGGCGATAATGGCGCGATTGAGTTTGTGATCAAGATTGAACGCAATAAGAAATACCAGCGATGGAACACCTGCATCGAGCAAGCCTTTATGTCCACCAAAGGCTGCTAGGACTTTCGCTTTATCTTCCTGCGCCATTACTTCCCACTCGATCCAAAGCCAGTTGCACCTCGGCCCGAGCCAGGTAGTTCTGATACTTCAAGTAATTGCGCTGCTTCTACTTTTTGAATTACCATCTGCGCAATGCGATCTCCCCGTTTGAATGAAGCAGATTCAGTGCGATCGTGATTAATCAAAATTACTTGAATCTCACCGCGATAGCCCGCATCGATTGTTCCTGGCGTATTGACCATAGAGATTCCATGTTTGAGCGCTAAACCAGATCGCGGATGAACTAGCGCAACAAATCCCGGTGGAAGTGCGATCGCAACACCGGTTGGAATGAGTGAGCGCTCCCCTGGCGCTAGTGTGAAATCAATTCGGGAGTAGAGATCAATTCCAGCATCGCCCGCCTTTGCATACTTGGGCATGGGCAGATCTTTATCCAAGCGCTGAATCAGAACTTCTACGCTCAAGGTGCGACCTCGAAATCGGGATCAACAAATGCTAATAATTCAGGATGGGCTTTGATGTGTGCAAGGTAATCAGCTGGTGCATTGTCGAGAAAATGGCTCATTGGAACAATCACAAAGAGCGCTGAAGCTCTGACTGCAATCTCGCCTTCCGGACTACCAATGTGCCCCACTGCAGCACAATAAACTTTTCGAGAGACTTGGCCGGTAATTTCAGCGCTGATATGTAGCGTAGTTCCCATTGGTACAGGTTTGAGAAAATCGGTTTCAAGGCGCGCAGTAACTGCAGGTGCACGCAGTAGCCACATCAATTTGCCGAGGGCCTCATCAAATGCGAGTGAGAGTAAACCGCCATGTGCCAAACCAGGAGCGCCTTGATGATTTTCAGTAACAGTAAATTCCGCAGTGAGATTTGCAGCAGCACCGGCATGTGCAACTAAATGAAGTCCAGTGGGATGTAATTCGCCGCAACCAAAGCAGTGACCAAAGTGAGATGGAATCTTTGAACCAATCGGTGGCGCTAATTCATGGCGTGCTGGAATCGGCGCACCTTCTGGTGGGGTGGTACTTGCGACGCGACTCATAGTTCAAGGTTACTTCAAATCCGATAGCGTGAGACCTGTGAATCGGAAATATCATGAGCAAATTGGCCTACCGCTGTGGCTCATGTCATTTATTACCTTTCTTTTCCTCTCCCTCGACATCGCAATCTGGGCCGCGCTCGGTAATAGAGCGGTGGTAATTTCACTTCTTGCTAGCGTTGTTGCAATTTTTATAATTTGGCGCAGCTCTCCGCTGAAAATAAGTGTTGATGAGGAATGGCTTATTGCAGGAAGAGCACGCATCGAGCGTCGTTATGTCGGCCACGTAAGTGCGCTAGAGCGCGATGAGTATTTTCTTACCCGTGGTCGAAATGCAGATCCAGCAAGTTTTCTAGCACTTCGCTTCTGGATTAACCGTGGCGTTAAAGTCGAACTCACCGATGCGCGAGATGTTACGCCCTATTGGTTAATTAGTAGTAAGAATCCAAGTGCACTAAAAGAGGCGTTAAAGAATTAATCGCACTCTTTGCAGATAGCTTTTGCGCCTTCACCACGTGAGAGCTGAGTGATGTGGTGAACCAAGAAGCAGCGTGAACAGGTAAATTCATCCACTTGCTTAGGAACCACGCGCACTGCTAACTCTTCGCCGGAGAGATCGGCGCCAGGAAGTTCGAGACTCTCTGCTGCCTCCGCCTCGTCAACATCAACTTGACCAGATTGCGCATCAACGCGACGTGCCTTTAACTCTTCAAGTGACTCCTCA
>WLQV01000147.1 GCA_009697555.1 Actinomycetota bacterium
AAAGAGGGTGCCATTGGAGAGGCGATAGTTTCCAGAAGTTGCGCGCCACATGAGGAGTGCGCCGATGATATGTAGCAGAGCAATGAATCCAAACATGGCGAAGATGCGACGCCACTCTTGGGGTTCTAGCCGCTCTCTGAGCCTGATTACAGGCTTTTGAGTCAGAATCTGGTTCATTACGCCCTATCCTTTGGGAGAAAAATTGCGTGTGCTACATGCAAACGATTTGCATGTACAAGGGTACGCCTGAGCTTGCCCTTCGTCCACGCGAAATCGGAGAGAGCGGGTGTTTTATGCGGAAAATCATCCCAGTAGCACTCTTTCTTGCCGCGTTCACTTCGCTCCAATTTCTTACCCCAGCATCGGCAGCTACCAATAAGTGCAGTTGGGATAGCGCATCTGGTTGGGTGGCGCGCGAAAATGCACTGCCTGGTTATCAAGGTTGGGCCAAGGAAATTCGCTTGGGCTTTACGAGTGACTACCCCTTTGGCATGCAAGATAAGAAAACTCAATCCTATTTAGATTCAGGCTATACCTCTAAATATGTTCAAGGTTGGTTCGATAGTTCAAGTGCGACTTGTGGCCAGAAAGTTCAACTTCACTTGCGCGGAAATAATGAACCAGTAATTATCTCGCTATTTCGCCTCGGCTACTACGGCGATACTGGCGCTCGACTGGTTAAGAAAATCATCGCTGCACGAGTAAGAGAAGAGATTCGGCTCAATGTCAGCCCCGCTCCAGAGAAAATTGTTTATACCGAATGGCCATCATATTTCGATTTCATTCCAGATGAGTCAACTCCACCGGGGCAGTATGTGTTTCGGCTAGATGATAAATATAATAAATCATCTCTTGTCCCATTAACCATTGTCGATCCACAATCGAGTGCACCACTCACTTTTGTATCCTCAGTATTTACCTGGCAGATGTATAACCATTGGGGCGGGTATTCTGCATACAAAGGACCTAACCTCAAGCGCACTACTCGAAGCGTGGTTACATCATTTAATCGCCCTTACGATGGCGATGGATCAGGGCAGTTGCGCTACATGGAAGCGCCAGTAATCTCTAAAATCGAGAAATTGGGAATTGATACTAATTACATAACTGATTTTGAATTAGATTCGATTCCTTCAGCCATTACACGGACTAAGTCAATTGCCTTTGGTGGGCACGCTGAATATTGGACCAGCAACATGCGCAAGAACATTGAGTATGCACTTGCCCATAGTGTGAATCTCATTAACTTAGGTGGCAATGCTGCCTACAACCGACCACTGTTGCAGAATAAGAATCGTGAATTAGCTATGTGGCGCGATTCTGGATTTGTAGATCCGCGTGGCAAAGATCCACTTCTTGCCACAAGTGCCTGGCGAGATGCGCCAATAAATCAGCCAGAATCTCTAATTTTAGGCTCACAATATGTTGGCCTAGGGCTTAAAGCTGATTACACAATTACTCGGCCAAGTGCATGGCCAATGAGTGTGCTGCCAAATTTAGAAACGTTAAAAAACGTTGTTGGGCGTGAAGTTGATTCACCGCTCTACTCAAAGGGCCCGGCGGTGCAGGTTTTAGCTCACACCACAGTCACATTTCGTAAGAGAGTAATTGAGCCGATGGCTACGTATTACAACACGGAGAGTCTGGCTGGAGTTATCAATGTTGGCACAAATGGCTGGGTCTGCGGAATGGAAAATATATGTCCGTGGCATCCAGGCATTCCACTTGAGACACAATCTGCACTGCAGGCTGTTACTGGCGAAATTTTGATTGAGGCGGCCAAGGGACCACTTGGTAAGACTCACCCAGCAAAAGTGGATGTACCAGCTCGACCTTAACTCCCTTTGCTGTCGCGGTTGTGAAATTGAGTATAAGGTGAGGCAAAGCAAGGGGGAGGTGCTCGTGGGCGAAGACGATGAGGATGAGATCCTTACTGAAGAAATGTTGTGGGATCGAATTCCAGAAGTCCAAGGCGAAGAACGAGCAAGCACCTATTACGAATTAAGCGCCAGAGTTTATGCGCGCGGACAATATGATGAAGCGCTAGCACTTGCCGAAACTGCTTGCGATATTTATGCCGAACTTGGTGAAACAGCGCCTACTGAAGGATTAGCTCAGGCCTACTCCGCAATTGGTTATAACTTAAATCAACTCAAGCGCATGGGCGAAGCGGCAACTGCAATGAGCAAAGCAGTTGAGTTGTTGCGAAAGAATAAATCACCAATTGCGTTAGAGCTTGCCTGCACATTGGGCGAGTGGTGGTACTCCTCAAAGAATTATGAGCAGGTAATTACAACTATGGAGGAGTGCGCGCAAGAACATCTGGTCGATGGCAATGAACTTGGTGCGGCAAGTGATCTACATTTAATTGGTTCGGCTTATCGCAAAATTGGAAAGTATGAACTAGCTGCAGAGTCTTACTTGGAGGCGCGTGCGCTCTATAAGCGAAATCGCGAAGTGATTCACGTGGCGCGCTGCGATCAGAAATTAGCGGCCTGTTATGTCGAATTAGGCCAAGGCGAATTAGCGCAAGAGCGCGCTAGAAAAGCGATGGATGTATTCCAAACTGCGCATGAGCATGAGCGCCAGAATTTTGCCTTCTTTGAATTGGGCAAAGCCCAAGTGCTATTGGAAAATTTTGAGGAGAGCCTTAATACCCTCGAGCAAGTGCTCCAAGTTGCAACAGAAGAGAGCGAACGCGACCTCGAATTTATCGTTGAAATTGAGAGCAAGATTGCGCAAGTAATGCGCAAAGTTGGTCGCGAGAGTGAAGCAGTAGAGATTGAACGTCGCTTAGCGAGTGTGGCAGAAGTCCTTAACGAGGGAGATGCTGCAGCGCCCAGTGATACATCGCTATAGCACCAGCTGCTGAAGCATTCATCGACCTGGTCGAGCCGTACTGCTCGATTGCATAAAGCACTGAACATGCAGCGATTGCTTCCTCTGACATTCCAGCACCCTCTTGGCCAAAGAGCAGAACACAACTCTCCGGCAGCGCGGCAGACTCTAATTCCTTTGAGCCAGGCACATTGTCGATACCAACAATAGGAACGCCACTCTTATCAGCCCACTCTTTGAACTCTGCAATAGTTGCGTGATGTTGCACCGTTAAATATCGATCGGTAACCATGGCACCGCGCTTATTCCAATCGCGCTTACCAACGATGTGAACACCGGAAACGTTGAAGGCATTTGCA
>WLQV01000148.1 GCA_009697555.1 Actinomycetota bacterium
CCAGTGAATGAAAGATTTTTTACTCGTGGATCATGCAACATCTTGGAAATTGCAGGACCGGGAGGCGTTGGAACAATAAAGTTAATAACACCAGCAGGAACACCTGCGCGTTCCATGATGTCAACAACATAAGCACCAGCTAATGGAGTCTCTGTCGCTGGTTTCAAAATTACTGTGCAACCCGCAGCGAGCGCCGGTCCAATTTTGCGAGCAGCCATTGCCGCTGGGAAATTCCATGGAGTAATGAGGAGTGAAACTCCAATTGGTTGTTCGGTAACAATAATTTTCTTATCGCCACTTGGTGCGGTGCGATAGTCACCAGTAATCCGGACAGCTTCTTCTGAGAACCAGCGCAAGAATTCTGCCGCGTAGAGAACTTCACCACGAGCATCAGAGAAAACTTTGCCATTTTCGCGCGAAATAATTTTCGCTAATTCATCTGCTTCGGCAACCATGATTTCAAAGGCTTTGCGCAAAATTTCACCACGAACGCGAGGAGCGGTAGCAGCCCATTTAGGAAATGCGTTATAGGCAGCAGCTACTGCAGCATCACACTCAGCTTCACCTGCAGTGGAAATATTCGCAATTGTTGAGCCATCTGAGGGATCAATTACTGGAAGAGTTCCGGATCCATCTACCCATTTGCCATCAATAAATAGTTGTGTGCGCATAAGGCGAGCATACGCGCGTGTTAGGTGAAAGAAAACTTCGGGTGAAACTAGAATAGGAGAGTTATTTCACAGATCTGAAATTAGGAGTTTGCGTGCCACAGTCATGGACAGATGGTGCCCCGGTACCCCAGGTACTCAAGGAGCATGCGCACGTAAAAGACTCGCTCTCCTACCGAATTAAAAAGCGACTCCTCGGTAACCCACTCAATCGCCATTCCCTCGAACATCAACGGTTAAGCAAGAAGAGTGCTCTTGGAATTTTGGCATCGGATTGCATTTCATCATCTGCTTACGGATCAGAACAGATCTTATTAGCTCTACTTCCGGCATTTGGATTAGCAGCCTTTGCGATCTTGATGCCCATGACACTTGTTGTGCTTGCAGTTCTAATTATTGTTACTTTCTCTTATCGCGAAGTTGTACAGGTCTACACAAGATCAGGTGGGGCCTATGTTGTATCGCGCGATAACTTGGGTGGTATCTATGCCCAGATCGCAGCGGTTGCACTCATGCTCGACTACGTAGTAACTGTTGCGATTCAATCATCGGCTGGAGTCGATGCGATTATTTCTACCTTCACCGGCTTGCATCCTTACAAACTCTGGATGACACTGGCAGTTATTGCACTACTTACATATGGAAATTTGCGCGGCGTCAAAGAGGCTGGTGCTGCATTTGCCTTCCCGACATATTTCTTCATCGGAACCATGTTGATCGTATTTGGAACTGGTACCTATCGACTCATCAGTGGAAATTTAGAGAAGTACGACCCTAATTCGTTAAGTGGAGCGGTGCCTATTGGTCAATCTCAAGGGCTGCTCACCTTTGCTGCAATTTTTATTCTGCTTCGAGCATTTGCTAACGGTGGTTCATCTTTAACTGGACTTGAAGCAATTTCTGATGGTGTATCACTCTTTAAATCACCAGAGGGTGTCAATGCGCGTAAAACCCTCGTAGCAATGAGTGCAATTTTAGGAATTATGGTCTTTGGAATTTCTTACTTCGCACATAAAATGTTTGCCACACCATTTGAAACTGGTAGCCCCACTGTAATTTCGCAAATTGCGAAGGGCATTTTCGGTGGTGGAACTAGCGGAACAATCCTCTTCCTTATGGTTCAAGCGGCAACAATGTTGATTTTGATCACTGGCGCCAACACCGCCTACAGCGGCTTTCCCTACCTTGTTAATTTCGTGGCAAATGATGGGTTTTTACCGCGGCAATTAAGTAAGCGTGGCCATCGCTTAGCTTTCTCCAACGGAATCATTGTTCTAGCAATCAGTGCAACTGCGTTAGTTCTTATCACCGGTGCATCTGTCTCTCACCTAGTGGCTTTTTATGCCCTCGGTGTATTTACTGGTTTTTCACTTGTTGGATTTGGAATGGCAAAGCGCGCAATTACGCAGAAGGAGAAGGGCTGGCAATACCGCGCTGGCATCAATCTTCTCTCTGGAGTTGTTGCTGGAGTCATTATTGTCATCTTCTCCGTAGTGAAATTTACTGAAGGCGCTTGGATTATTCTGGCGATCACACCCATTCTTGTTATTGCACTCCATAGATTGAATCGTCAATACCGAACCGAGCAGAGCGTTCTTAATGACAATCGCAAAGTTGCGCGCGCTACTTCAATTGGCCGCCACGATGTAACAATTCTTGTTGACAGTGTGGATGTGGCGACAATTGCCGCAATTCGCTATGCAAGAAGCTTGAATCCGCATCAGATCGAAGCAGTGCACTTTGTGATCGATGATCGTCGCGCGGAAGATATTCGTAAAGCCTGGCTAAGTACTCCGGCTCTTAACGACGTTGCACTTGAATTAATCGACTGCCCTGATCGACGTCTACCCAATGCGGCGATGGACTATGCGATTCGTCTAACAGCAAGCGAAGATGTCGAACTCACCCTGCTGCTTCCTCGCCGTGCTTACTCTCGATTACTTGGAAAATTGCTCCATGATCAAACTGCTGAAGATATCGCTCGTCCAATCTCACAACTACAGCGAGTGGTTGCGACCATCGTTCCATTTGATGTTGCTCGAATAATTTCTGGTGACGAATCAATAATTCCCGAAACAGTTAAGCTTCCATTTGTTGAACCTGAACGCATGAAAGCCGCAACATCAATTGCATTTACACCAGGTACAAGCGAACCAATTAGCCATTACGCAGAGAATCTGACGCCGATTGGCAAAATCACCTGGCGCAAACGTGCGCATGTTCGTGGTCGAGTCACTGTCATTCGCACCGCACCGCGCGGATCTGCACCAGCAGTAGATGTCGAAGTATGGGATGAATCAGGCGGAGTAACGCTGCAATTTATCGGACGTCGCGAGATTGCCGGACTTGAAGTTGGCCGTGAGATTGCAGCTGAGGGAATGGTGGGCGAAGAGAATGGTTCGCTGACAATCCTTAATCCTTCATACGAATTGCACTAATTAATCTGGCGGTGGCGGTGGGATTTGAACCCACGGTTGAGTTTCCCCAACACACGCTTTCGAGGCGTGCTCCTTAGG
>WLQV01000149.1 GCA_009697555.1 Actinomycetota bacterium
ATTTAGAGAGCGATGGCTCGGTAGAAGTTCATGATGATGGTCGCGGTATTCCAGTTGATAAAGAACCCAAGACTGGCCTAACTGGCGTCGAAGTGGTTCTGACAAAATTGCATGCCGGTGGAAAATTTGGCGGCGGTTCCTACGCTGCGTCAGGTGGACTTCATGGTGTTGGTGCATCGGTAGTTAACGCACTTGCTGTGCGACTGGACGCTGAAGTAGATCGTGATGGAAAGATTTATTGGATGTCATTCCAACGCGGTGTTGCTGGAATTTTTGATGGCGATGGCCCAAAGGCACCATTCGAGCCAAAGTCAGGTTTGCGCACTATTGGCAAAGTTTCGGCAAAAGTTACCGGCACCAGGATTAAGTGGTGGAGTGATCGCCAGATTTTCCTTAAAGATGCCGAACTTGAAATCGAAGAGATTTACGCTCGCGCCCGCCAGACTTCCTATTTAGTTCCAGGGCTAACACTGATTGTTAATGACAACCGCACTAAGAGCAAGACCACAGAGACTTTCTTCCATAAAGGTGGCATCTCTGAGTACTGCCACTTTCTCCAACCCGATGATCCAGTCGGCGATGTTATTCGCCTAGTCGGTAGCGGAAATTATGAAGAGACTGTTCCGGTTCTGGACGATAAAGGGCACATGGTCTCTACCGAAGTTGCGCGCGAGATGGGCGTTGATATTGCGCTCAAGTGGGGCAATGGCTTTGAAACCACGATGCGCTCTTTCGTCAACATTATTGCCACGCCTAAAGGCGGAACGCACGTCAGCGGATTTGAACGCGCAATCACCAAAGCATTTAATGAAGCACTTCGCTCCTCTGGCACGTTAAAGAAGAATGAAGCAGATGTCATTAAAGATGACATTCTCGAAGGCATGACCGCCGTTGTCACTGTGCGTATGTCTGAGCCGCAATTTGAGGGACAGACTAAGGAAGTTCTTGGCACCGCTGCAGCTACTCGAATCGTTTCTGCTGTTGTCGCAGAGCAACTCCAAGCATTCTTTACGACCACCAAGCGAATTGATAAAGCCAATGGTCGTCTGATTTTAGAGAAAGTTGCAGCAGCATCGCGAACCCGTATTTCAGCTCGAGCACATAAAGATCTCCAGCGTCGTAAGAATGCTTTGGAATCGTCATCGCTTCCTACAAAGCTCTCCGACTGCCGCTCCGAAGATGTTTCACGCACCGAACTCTTTATCGTTGAAGGTGAATCTGCGCTAGGAACCACAAAGGCAGCACGCAATTCAGAGTTCCAAGCGATCCTTCCGATTCGTGGAAAGATTCTCAATGTTCAGAAGGCATCGCTCTCACAGATGCTCGATAACTCAGAGTGCGCATCAATTATTCAAGTAATCGGCGCCGGCTCTGGTCGCTCCTTCAATCTCGATGAAGCGCGTTATGGTCGCATCATCTTGATGTCCGATGCTGATGTTGATGGTGCGCACATTCGCTGTCTGCTTCTGACTCTGCTCTATCGCTACATGCGCCCCTTGATTGATGCGGGACGAGTATTTGCAGCAATTCCACCACTTCACCGCATTGAGACTCTGGGTGGTGGTGGGAAGAAGGGCGAATTTAACTACACCTACTCGGATGAAGAGATGAAGAAGCTCACTGCCGAATTAACTAAATCTGGCAAGAAGTGGAAAGAGCCAATTCAACGTTATAAAGGTTTAGGCGAGATGGATGCAGATCAATTGCGCGAAACCACAATGGATCCAGATGCCCGTACGCTCCGCAGAATCACAGTGAAAGATGGCGTTGCAGCTGAAGCGATCTTTGAATTACTGATGGGCAATGAAGTAGCCCCTCGCAAGGACTTTATTGCAACAGCAGATATCGACCGCGAACGGATCGATGCTTAACTAGCGATTGTTGTGCGACGTGGTGTTGCAAAAGCCTTTGATACTTCATCAAGTTCAGTAGCTACTTGAGCCTTAATTGCCTCTTCACTCTTGAGCAGTGCATTGAGTTTGGCGATCGCTGCCTTTAACTCCTTGGATTCAGTTTCAAGTTCAATCTTGCTCATTTTGGTGAGGCGACGAAGTGGCATATCAAGAATGTAAGTGGCCTGCTCATCATTGAGTTTGAAGGATTTAATCAATTCAACTTTTGCTTCGTGAGCATCATCGCTGCCACGAATAATTTTGATGACCTTATCGATGTCGATGATCGCTTTCAGTAAACCATCAACCAAGGTGAGGCGAGCAGTTGCCTTGGCTTTACGGAACTCAGAGCGGCGACGAACTACTTCAATCCGGTGATCGATAAAGACTTGGAGGAGTTCGCGCAGACCTAATGTCAGTGGCTTGCCTTTAACAAGTGCCACAGCATTGATCGAGAAGCCATCTTCCAGGGGAGTGAGCTTGTAGAGCTGCTCAAGCACTTGCTCTGGCTCGAAACCATTCTTTAATTCAATTACAACGTTGGTGCCAGTTTGGCCATCAGTGAGATCGATAATGTCTGAGATGCCTTGCAACTTCTTCGCCTTTGCCAATTCTGCAATGCGCTCGACAACTTTCTCTGGGCCAATTGTGAAGGGAAGTTCCTTAATAACAATTCCCATTTTGCGCGATGAGACTTTTGTAATTTCAACACGGGCGCGAATCTTGAATGAGCCTTTACCCGTTGCATAAGCCTCAAGAACACCCTCGGTGCCAACAATCTCGCCACCGGTGGGAAAGTCTGGCCCAGGTATAAATTTCATTAACTGCTTTACCGTGGCTTTAGGATTTTCTATCAGAAATTTCGTTGCAGCGATTACTTCACCGAGATTATGTGGCGCCATGTTTGTCGCCATACCCACTGCGATTCCTGAGCCACCATTAACGAGGAGATTGGGGTAGGCAGATGGCAAGACAAGTGGTTCGAGAATTTGGCCATCGTAATTAGGTCCAAAATCAACGGTATCTTCATCGGTCTCTGCCACCATCGCCATTGCTGCATTAGCAAGACGAGCTTCGGTGTAACGCATTGCAGCAGGACCGGCATCGAGTGAACCAAAGTTTCCATGGC
>WLQV01000015.1 GCA_009697555.1 Actinomycetota bacterium
GCTGGCCACGATGCTGAACAAGTAATCGACACACTTATTCGTTATTCGCGTTATGCCGTACCGCATTCAATTCTGATCGATGTTGCCGAAATCATGTCGCGCTACGGTCGCCTGCGCCTGGAGATGGATCCAGTACATGGCTTGATTCTCATTACTACCGACACTGCGGTATTAGAGGAAGTAATTCGAGCAAAGAAGATTGCACCACTTCTTGGTCCTCGCATTGATGCAGAGACAATTACCGTGCATCCGAGCCAGCGCGGACACATTAAACAATCACTCTTGCGCTTGGGTTGGCCAGCAGAAGATTTTGCTGGCTATGTCGATGGACAAGCACATGAGATTTCATTGAAACAGAATGATTGGAAGATTCGCCCTTATCAAGAGTTAGCAGCCGAGGGCTTTTGGCACGGTGGTTCTGGAGTTGTTGTTCTCCCTTGCGGTGCCGGAAAGACAATAGTTGGCGCTGCAGCTATGGCACATGCCAAGGCAACCACACTGATTTTGGTGACAAATACTGTGGCTGCCCGTCAATGGCGTGAAGAGCTACTCAAGCGCACCAACTTGAATGAAGATGAAATTGGTGAATATTCCGGTGCGAAGAAAGAGATTCGCCCAGTCACAATTGCGACTTACCAAGTCATGACTAAGAAGAAGAATGGTGTTTACTCACATTTAGATCTCTTTGATACACATGACTGGGGCTTAATTATTTACGATGAAGTTCACTTGCTTCCCGCTCCAATTTTTCGTTTCACTGCTGACATCCAATCTCGTCGCCGTTTAGGACTGACTGCAACTCTGGTTCGTGAAGATGGGCTAGAAGGTGAAGTCTTCTCACTTATCGGGCCAAAGCGTTTTGATGTGCCGTGGAAAGAGATTGAATCCCAGGGCTACATTGCACCAGCTGAATGTATTGAGGTACGAGTAACTCTCAATGAGAATGAGCGTTTAACTTATGCCACTGCCGAACCTGAAGAGCGCTATCGCTACTGCGCTACTACTCGATCAAAACGCAATGTGGTTGAAGCGATCGCAAGCCATCATAAAGATGATCAATTATTAGTTATCGGTCAGTATCTGGATCAACTCGATGAACTTGCCGAGTTGCTAGGCGTCCCAGTCATTAAGGGTGAGACACCGGTGAAAGAGCGCGAGCGACTCTTCCAGATGTTCCGAACTGGCGAATTGAAATGTCTTGTGGTCTCTAAAGTTGCCAACTTTTCTATCGATCTACCCGATGCAACAATTGCAATCCAAGTCTCTGGCGCATTTGGTTCGCGCCAAGAAGAGGCGCAACGCCTTGGTCGAATCTTGCGACCTAAGTCCGATGGCCGCACCGCAAAGTTCTACTCCGTGGTTTCGCGTGACACGATTGATCAGGACTTTGCACAGAACCGTCAGAGATTTTTGGCAGAACAGGGTTATGCCTATCGAATCATTGACGCTGACGATGTTTTTCAAGGGAAGTTCTAAAGCGATCTACATCCACTCGCCAAAAATCATGGTGCTCGCCATCGATCTGAATAACTGGAATTTGTTCGCCATAAAGCTGCTCTAAATCTGGATTGCCATCGATGAGTTTTACTTCAATCTCAAAGGACAATTCCTCACGCAATCCGTTGAGCAAAGATATTGCATTTTCACAGAGATGGCAGCCAGTCCGCGAGTAAACCGTCACGATAGTTTTCACATCTCATCTTCTCACCCTGATAGCGTTTGCACCTATGCGGGCCCGAATTCATCCCCACCTACGCGTCTTTGCAATTACTGCAACGCTCGTATTCTCGCTATTGCCCACTTCATCTGCGCAGGCGCTGCCACAATTTAAACAATTTCCAGCAACGGTGTGGGGTCATACATACATTGGAGCCCCTTCCAAAGTTGGCGCCAAACTTAGCGCGCAAGCTCCAGGAACAAAGTTAGAGGCTAAGAGTAAATTTAATGTGGAGTACACAAATTTTCCCGATTGGGCAGTTAAAGATATGCAAGCTGCCCTCAGTGTCTGGGCGGCAAATTTTCAATCTGATGTTCCTATTGAAGTAACTGCCACATGGCGCCGTGCTGCCAATCCAGATGAATTAGGAAGTGCGCGAGCGGTAGATCTCTTCGGTGGATTTGCTGGTGCACCAGACCCGAATCTCTTCTATCCATCGGCTCTTGCAAATGCACTTGCAAAGAAGGATTTGGATAAGAGAGCTAAAGACATCATCATCACTGTTAACTCTGACCCATCGGTGGGATCTTGGGATGTACGCAATGATGGAACGCCACGCGCAACTGAATTCGATCTTCAATCAGTTTTAATCCACGAACTTGCACATGGATTGGGCTTTCTCTCAAATAGCACCTATGTATCTGGTTTAGGACTTGGACTTTGGGAAGACCCAGGTCCAACTGCATATGATGCCTACATTCGAACTCCAGATAACCAGAGAGTCTCAGATCTACCTTCACCATCTGCTGAGTTCGGTCGCGCACTTCGTCGCACTCTTATTTGGACCGGTCCCTTAGGCAAAGCTGCGAATGGAAATATTTCACCACTTCTCTATACGCCAAGTCAGTACCAAGGTGGTTCTTCAGTAAGCCATCTCGATGAAGAAACATTCAAAGCATCCGGAAGAGATGCAGTAATGACACCAAATCTTGGACCCGGTGAAACTTTCCATGAACTTGGTCCACTACTAGCTGCAATGATGTTGGATCTACGGAATAAGCCAGAGATTGGAATACCCGCCGGTGTTCCATCTGTAGTGCGAAATCCGCGTGCAATAGTCTCAGATGGCAGCGCAGTTATTACCTTTGATCCGCCAATCAACGCACGTGCATCGCAGGTTTCGCAATATGAAATCAAAGTTATTCAAGGCGGTAAAACGCTCCGCACGAATACCAGCCCAGTAATAGTCTCTGGATTGAAAAACGGTACTCCTTATAGTTTTGCTCTCTCCGCAATTGCACCGAATGGAAATTCGGTTCCAGTGACTACCCTCTTAGTGACACCACAATCAGCATGGCCGGCAACAATTCTTGACTCCACGGCAGATGGAAAATCACTAGCGACTGCGACTTTAAATGGAAAATCAATCGTAATTTATAGTGACGGTAAGAGTGGTTTACTCAAAATTGCTACTTGGAGCGGCAAGAGCTGGCTAAAGAGTGTTCTAGATGGCAATACTAATAAGGATGGACGAAGTAACCACCCTATGGGAGGCCAAATCTCTGCCTGCGTTAGTGGTGTTGTAGGTAAACAACTACTTCACCTCTTCTATGTTGATCAGACCGATAAAGATTTACGTTATGCAAAATATGATGGAGTTAAAGCGTCGTATGAAGTTGTCGATGGAAATGGCCCGATCGTTCAGCCGTATCAAGAAGTACAACGCGTTCGAAGTAAAAGTGATGTCAGTATCTCTAATGCATGTGCTGCAACATCCACTGCAATCCAAGTCTTCTATCGCGATGAGAGCCAAGGCATTTTGTTAGGCGCAAACCGCTCTCTTAAAGCTGCCGCAGGGAGTTGGAATTATGAAATCGTTGATGGTGAGAAGAAGAGTGAAGGTCACACAATGGGAGATGTTGCATTCCATCTGAACGCGGTTGTCAGTGGCACCAAGACCTATCTTCTCTACGATTCAGTACTCGACATCAACTCTCGAAATCGCGCGACTGCCGGTGAAATTCGCCTTGCATCTCGTACCGGAACATCGACAAGTGATTGGGTCTATCAGCAATTTGATACGACCGGCAGTGATCTGATGGTTCCTGGTTATCAGGTGACGCTAGCGAAGACTCCGCAAGGTTTGACTGCAGCATGGATGATGGCCAGTTCACTTTCAATTCCAAAGCCGGTCGCGCTTCGTTGGACAACGATTTCAAGTGAAACAACGACAAGTACGGTCAATAATGCAACTAGCGATGAGTTTGGATTAACAGATGGGCCACTTTCAACTGATGGTTCATCTCTTCTATTTTCCTGCCAGGAGCGACTGTGCTCACTTAATTTGAAAGCACTTCCTAAAATCTCATTAGCTACGCAATATCAACATGGCGATGAGGCCCGTGCTACCTGGTTATTGGTAGGAAAAATTCGTTATGCAGTATCAAGTGTTGCTGGAAAAGTAACGCTAATGAAAGGGTAAGTAGAAACTTACTATTTTGCGTTACGACGTTGGATGCGAGTCTTCTTCAGAAGTTTCTTATGCTTCTTCTTTGCCATCCGCTTACGACGTTTCTTGATAACTGAACCCATAGGGCACTTTTCTCCTCTAGTTATAAAACACTAACGCGTAGATTAGCGTGAAATTGATGGGAAGAAAGCCAGATGATCGCCTACATCGGCGATCAGGATCACGCCTAATTCAGGAGTAAATCCGAAGAAGCGGCTATTTATTGCACCTTTGGGGGCATAGCCGCCCTGCACGATGCCCTTGAGATCATTATTGAGAATTACTACCTGGCCACTTATCGGTTTCCAATTACTCAGTGCAGCAATTGCAGCGGTGGAAGTAAAAGCTGAGAAATATCTCTTGCTATCTGGTGCGACTACAAGTGCGCTACTACTTGCTGGAAATCTCTGCGTCCATAGCGGTTGAAATTTACTATCAAATTTTGTCATGACCGCTTCACTCTTCTTCCCTAAAATTGCATTTCCACCTAAGAAGAGTGAAGTAGTTGCACTCTGCCAAGTACGAGTACTTAATTTATTTGAACTTCTTAGAACTTGAAGGATGCTTCCCGACTTACTCAGCGAAATTACAAATGCATCACGCTTTCCAATCAGCTTTTCTTTCTGAATACTTGAAGAACTCGAACCAAATAAGAGCGCACTTCCATCTGATTTTTGCAGCAGGTTATCTAGTACGGCATCACTTTTGCCAATAGAGACTTGATTAGAGAAAGCACCGCTGGTGGTGCAATTGATGAAAAAGGAAGAATTAGTAGTTGCACTTGCCGTGATTCCAATAACGCCAATTTGGCTGCCAGAAATTGAAATTCCGGTAGGCAGAAGCGCAGAGCTAAAATCCTTAGTAAATTTCTGAATAAGTGCTCCACTGTTACTTACCTGCCACAGTGTTAATTGAGTGAGATCTGGCCGCAAGGGCGATTGTGGATCCAATAGAAATGGATCAGTCTGTAGCGCTTTCACGGTATTGCTCTCAGAAGAAACCACGGCAGGTGCGGGTGCCACTCCACTTGCCCCAACTACCCAGATGTTTCCGATCGCATCTGGTGCAATTGCGCTCGCATAGGAGCCGCTCCCACTATCTAGGCTTAATTTCCACTTCTCACTTCCATCACTTGCAAAAGCGCGCAGCACTGGATTAGTTGCACTCTCGGTATCGCTATCAAGGATCAGAATTGAATTTCCAGAGATCGCAAAGCTAGCCAGCGCACTGACGCCATTCACAGTGCCATTTGGTAGTAGAACCTTGACCGCAATCTTTTTCGGCGCAGCATCTGCAATTGGCGGTGCAATTAAAGCCAGCAGCAATAACGATAAAAGTAGGCGCCGGGCTTTCATCTTACGCAAGTTCGATTGCGCGCTTATGCGCAGCAAACATTGCCTTCTTCACGATTTCATCAATGCCAGCTTCATTAAATTGGGCAAGTGCTGCAGCAGTTGTTCCATTAGGACTAGTGACGTTCTCGCGCAGAGTTGTGGCACTTTTGCCCGACGTTTCTAATAACTTCGCAGAACCGACAATGGTTTGAATTGTCAATTGAGTGGCAACTTCCTGCGAAAGACCAAGTTCAGTTGCAGCAGCAATCATGGCTTCAACAAATCTAAAGAAATAGGCAGGACCTGAACCGCTAGTTGCTGTTACTGCATTCTGTAGCTCTTCCGGAACTTCAACAACAGAACCTGTTGCGCCAAGGAAGCCAAGAACAAATTCTTTCTCGCGCGCACTCACGCTCTTATTACTAGAAATACCAGCCATGCCTTCGCCAACCAGAGTTGGTGTGTTAGGCATCACGCGGATAATTGGGTTGCTGGCCGATACATGCTGTGCAATAAAATCAATTGTCTTACCCGCGGCAAAGGAGATCAGAAGCGTCTTCTGCTGCACTACCGCAGTGATCTCCGTGAGAACGCTCTCCATGTCTTGTGGCTTCACCACTAAGAGCAGTGCGTCGGCGCTAGCCACATTCACTGCTAAATCAGCAACTGATACGCCATAGCGAGTGACTAGCTCGTCGCTGCGCTCTTTGCGCTTTTCTGAAATGCAGATGCTGGCTGGCTTTACGCCATAAGAGATGAGTGCAGCGATAAGGGCCTCTCCCATAATGCCCGCACCTATAACTGCAATGCGATCGAAGCTCTGCTCACTCATGTGATTAGCGTACCTGTCACCCTTTACTGCTCGTTGGCAGATGTGCGCTTTCATGCGATAAGTCGTAGGCTTTCGCTCTATGTCCGAAGTTAAATCTGGTTTTGCTCGCGATTGGGTGGAATTCACAGATCCCAATGATGCGGATGAGATCTATAAATGCGATCTCACTTGGTTGACCTCTTACTGGACCTGTATTTATGGAAATGGTTGCCAAGGAGTATTTGCCGATCGTCCGAATGATGGTTGCTGCACTGAAGGCGCCATGTACTCAGATGAAGATGATGAAGCGCGCGTACTTGCAGTCGCCGAACACCTCACACCAGAGATGTGGCAGTTTTATGATGAAGCCCGACCTAAGCGCAAAGGTGCACCACTCAACATCAGTGAGAAAGATTCTGATGGTGATCGTAAGACACGACAAGTTGAGAAATCTTGTATCTTCCTTAATCGCAAAGGTCATGAAGCGCCAGGATTTACTGGTTCATTTGGTTGCGTACTTCACCACTTGGCAGAACAGACCGATCGCCACTTTGTAGATACAAAGCCGGATGTTTGCTGGCAACTTCCACTTCGTCGTAGTTTTGAAACTCGCGAAGTTGGCGAGCGCGAATATTCAGTAACGGTAATCGGAGAGTACGAGCGCCTTGGATGGGGCGATGGCGGCGAAGATTTTGATTGGTACTGCACAAGTAATACTGAGGCACACGTTGGTACGCAACCTGTTTATATTTCCAATCGCACCGAATTAATTGCACTCATGGGTGCAGATGCATACGCCATTTTGGCCAAGCATTGCGATTCGCGTGTGAAGGCAATCAATGAGATCAATCGCCGGACCTTGCCGCTCTTTGTATTGCAGCACCCAGCTACTCTGGCTGCGCAAGCCAAGTAAGCAATCGGGCGAAAGTCAGCCCTGCCCTCTAGGCTGATGCCATGGCCAAGCCCGAAAAAGATCCATTCCGCTGTAGTGAATGCGGATGGAGCACCACCAAGTGGGTTGGCCGTTGTGGTGAATGCCAAGCATGGGGCAGCGTCGAAGAAGTTGCCGCACCTAAGCGACTCTCACTCGTTCCTGGAAAAGTTACTCACAATGCAACTCCCATTGGTTCAGTTGATCTCAATGCAGCTAAGGCTCGCCCTACCGGTATCGAAGAACTCGATCGGGTACTTGGTGGCGGTTTAGTTCCGGGTGCTGCCATCTTGCTCGCTGGGGAACCAGGCGTTGGTAAATCAACACTTCTGCTCTCTGTTGCTGCAGAGAGTGCGGCGCGAGATGTTCCAGCCCTCTACATCAGCGGTGAGGAATCTGCATCGCAAGTGCGCATGCGCGCCGAACGAATCTCTGCAATTCATCCCAAGCTCTGGCTTGCTGCAGAGAATGATCTCAGTGCAGTTATCTCCCACATCGATGCTGTTAAACCTGAACTTCTTATTATTGACTCAATTCAAACTATCTCCACCAGTACATCCGATGGCACATCCGGTGGTGTCACCCAAGTGCGAGAAGTTGCCGCTGCGCTCATTCGTATCGCCAAAGAGCGCGACATAACACTCTTACTTGTTGGTCACGTAACAAAAGATGGCTCGATCGCCGGTCCTCGCCTACTCGAACATATTGTTGATGTGGTCTTAAGTTTTGAAGGCGAGCGTCACTCACGTCTGCGTTTAATTCGCGCTACTAAGAATCGCTTTGGTGCAAGTGATGAAGTGGGATGCTTCGATCTCCACGATGCTGGTATTGCAAGCGTTGCCGATCCCACCGGTCTCTTTACTTCGCGCCATACCGAACCAGTTCCTGGCACATGCGTCACCGTCACTCTCGAAGGTCGACGCCCACTCCTTGCTGAAATTCAAGCACTCGTTAGTCAAGGTCGCGACAATGACTATGGAAATGCACGCCGGGTTACCAGTGGTCTCGATGCATCACGTACCTCAATGACCCTTGCAGTTCTCGAACTTCGCGCACACATTCGAGTTGCCGGTCGCGATGTTTACGCCGCCACTGTTGGTGGGATGAAAATGACCGAACCCGCTGCAGATCTCGCACTTGCACTCGCTGTTGCATCTGCCGCACAGAACCTTGCCCTTCCCGCAGATCTCGTTGCTATTGGTGAAGTCGGTCTGGCTGGAGAAATTCGCAAAGTCAGTGGAGTTACTCGTCGCTTACAAGAGGCACATCGCTTAGGTTTCAAACGCGCCATTGTTCCCACTGGTAGCGAAGCAAAGATCGAAGGTATGGAAATTCTTGAAGTATCTCGTCTCGATCAAGCACTAAAGCGAGTAAAAATCACGCAAGAATGAGTGAGATCGAAAGAGCAATCACCAATTGGTTTGCATTAAATGCCCGCGAACTTCCCTGGCGCAAAAGCAATCCTTGGGGCGTATTAGTTAGCGAATTTATGTTGCAACAGACTCCAGTCGTGCGAGTAACTCCTAAGTGGCATGAGTGGATGGAACGTTGGCCAACTCCCGATGCTCTCGCTGCTGCATCTCCCGCAGATGTTATTACTGCCTGGGGTCGCCTCGGATATCCCCGTCGTGCACTTCGATTGCGCGATTGCGCGACATTGATTGCTACTGAACATAACAACCAGGTGCCATCAGATGTCGCGACCTTATTAACTCTGCCTGGTGTCGGTTCATACACCGCAGCAGCTATCGCATCCTTTGCCTATGAGAAAGAAGCGCTGGTGCTCGATGTCAATATTCGCCGTCTCTTTGCTCGGCTCTACGATGGCACCGATCTCTTAACATCAGCACCCTCCAAGAAAGAAATTGCAGAACGAACCGAGCTGCTCCCCGATAAAGATGCACACACTTGGGCCGCTGCAACTATGGAACTTGGCGCACTTATCTGCACTGCGCGATCTCCTCAATGCGAGGAGTGCCCAGTAGTGAATTTATGTAAGTGGCGAGCAGCTGGTTATCCTGCTGCTGCTACAAAGAAGCGGGTGCAGAAATGGCATGGCACCGATCGCCAATGTCGCGGCACTATTATCGAAGCGCTGCGTAATGCGCCATCACTTGGTGCGCATGAGATTGATCAACTCTGGAGTGAGAAGGAGCAGCTCAATCGCGCTCTGGAATCACTGATCAAAGATCAATTAATTACTATTTGGCAAGAGCGTTACCGCTTGCCTCAGTAAATAAATTAAACGGTAGGAGACTCTGTCAAATCACTAGGTGAATCTGGCATGGTGCTCTTTTCCTGACCAGCGAAAGTGAACTTAGCGTTCTCGCCTTCACCCTCAACGCCAACGAGAATAATCTCGCCCGCTTTAATTTCACCGAAGAGAATCTTCTCGGAGAGCGCATCTTCGATCTCACGTTGGATTGTGCGACGAAGTGGACGCGCACCAAGGAGTGGATCGTAACCACGTGTGGCAAGAAGTTCCTTGGCAGCAGTGGTGAGTTCGATCGCCATGTCCTTAGCCTTAAGACGAGAATCCAAATCATCGATCATGAGATCAACAATCTTGATAATTTCATCCTTAGTGAGCTGGTGGAAGACAATGACATCATCGATACGGTTAAGGAATTCAGGGCGGAAGTGTGACTTAAGTTCGTCATTTACTTTGCCCTTCATGCGCTCGTAATTGCTCATTGCATCTTCTGAGTTAGCAAAGCCAAGGCCGGCGCCCTTAGAGATGTCGCGAGTTCCGAGGTTGGTGGTCATGATGATGACAGTGTTCTTGAAGTCGACTACGCGACCTTGTGCATCGGTGAGACGACCATCTTCGAGAACTTGAAGCAGTGAGTTAAAGATGTCGGGATGTGCCTTCTCAATTTCATCGAAGAGCACGACGCTAAATGGCTTGCGGCGAACTTTCTCAGTGAGTTGACCGCCTTCGTCATAACCAACAAATCCTGGAGGTGCACCGAAGAGACGTGATGCAGTGTGGCGCTCGGAGTACTCCGACATATCCAATTGGATAAGTGCATCGGAGTCACCAAAGAGGAATGCCGCAAGTGTGCGTGAGAGCTCGGTCTTACCAACACCAGATGGACCAGCGAAGATAAATGAGCCACCAGGACGGCGTGGATCTTTAAGTCCGGCACGAGTACGGCGAATGGCTTGTGAGAGCGCCTTGATGGCTTGCTCTTGTCCGATCACACGGCGATGTAATTCATCTTCCATCTTCAGCAGACGCGCAGTCTCTTCTTCAGTCAACTTAAATACTGGAATTCCAGTTGCAGTTGAGAGAACTTCGGCAATTAACTCTTCATCAACTTCAGTGACAACATCGAGATCTCCAGCTTTCCATGACTTCTCTCGCTCTGCCCGCTCTGCAATGAGGTTCTTCTCATCATCGCGAAGTGATGCAGCCTTCTCGAAATCTTGGCTATCAATAGCGGATTCTTTCTCGCGACGAGTATTTGCAATCTTCTCATCGAATGCTTTGAGCTCTGGTGGCGCAGTCATGCGACGAATGCGAAGGCGTGAACCTGCTTCGTCGATGAGATCGATCGCTTTATCTGGCAAGAAACGATCGGCAACATAGCGATCAGCTAAAGTCGCAGCGGCAACAAGTGCGGCATCGGAGATGGAAACTCGGTGATGAGTTTCGTAACGATCGCGCAGGCCTTTGAGAATTTCAATGGTGTGTGGAAGTGATGGCTCGGCAACTTGGATTGGTTGGAAGCGACGCTCTAGCGCTGCATCCTTCTCTAAGTGCTTGCGGTATTCATCCAAAGTTGTGGCACCGATTGTCTGGAGTTCGCCACGAGCCAACATCGGCTTGAGAATGCTTGCCGCATCAATGGCACCTTCGGCAGCACCAGCGCCGACGAGGGTATGAATTTCATCGATAAAGAGAATGATGTCGCCACGCGTGCGAATCTCTTTAAGAACTTTCTTTAAGCGTTCTTCGAAATCACCGCGGTAGCGAGATCCGGCAACGAGTGCACCGAGATCGAGTGAATAGAGCTGCTTATCTTTCAAAGTCTCTGGCACATCGTTTTTAAC